>JALZAD010000313.1 GCA_030948555.1 Verrucomicrobiota bacterium
AGGTCCCTCGCCGTCTTCGCGGCTCGGGATGACATGCTTGTGAGAGGTTGCGTAGTCAGCGCGCGGTTTGCTTTTGCGGCTGCGCGCAAATAGCTTCGCGCCACATGTCCTGCGCCAAGATCGACCCCGCGCTGCACCAGGCGCAGAAGCCGCCCTGGATCAAAGTGCGGTTGCCGTCGAACCCGAAATTCTTCTCCACCAAGGCGCTGATCTCCGACCTGCGTCTGCACACCGTCTGCGAAAGTGCGCAGTGCCCGAACCGGTGGGAATGCTGGAGCCAGGGCACCGCAACGGTCATGATCGCGGGCGAACGTTGCACGCGCGCGTGCGGGTTCTGCGCTGTGAGCACAGCGAAGCCATTCCCGCTGGAAGCTGATGAACCGGAACGCGTGGCCGAAGCAGTGCGACGCATGGAGTTGAAGCACG
This sequence comes from Verrucomicrobiota bacterium, assembly GCA_030948555.1. Taxonomy (GTDB): domain Bacteria; phylum Verrucomicrobiota; class Verrucomicrobiia; order Chthoniobacterales; family UBA10450; genus JACCTI01. The sequence continues at coordinate 427 of JALZAD010000313.1, forward strand.
TCGTCATCACCGCGGTCGCGCGCGACGACTTGAAAGACGGCGGCGCAGACCATTTCGCCCGCACGATTCGCGCGGTGCGTGAGATGGATCCGTCGATTATTATCGAAGTGCTGGTGCCCGATTTTCACGCGCAGGACTGGTGCATTCAGATTGTGACGGACGCCGGCCCGGAGATTTTTAACCACAACATGGAGACGGTCGAGCGCCTCACACCTTTCGTTAGATCGCGCGCGAAATATGCGACGTCGCTTGAGGTTTTGCGCAAAGCGAAGGCGCTCTCGCCCAAGACGGTGACGAAGAGCGGCGTCATGCTCGGGCTCGGTGAGACGGAGCCGGAACTCTTCCAAACGATGGATGATCTGCGTGACGCCGGCTGCGAAGTTCTGACCCTGGGCCAATACCTTAGGCCAACGCCGAATCATCTGCCGGTCGTCGAGTTCGTCACGCCGGAACGTTTCGAGGCCTACGGCGAAATCGCGCGCGCGAAAGGCTTCGCGCACGTCGCGTCCGGGCCGCTCGTCCGCAGCTCCTATCACGCCGCGGACTTCCATCCGGTCGTTCGTTAGGCGATGGCCGATTCACCTGCCGCGAACGCGGTGAATCGAGCGACGGTGGCCGCGATCATCCCGGCTTATTGCGAAGAAAAGCACGTCGGAGAAGTCGTTAGGCGAACACTCTCCCAGCTCGACCACGTGCTCGTGGTCGATGACGGATCGGCGGATCAAACGGCCGCGAACGCTCGCACGGCCGGAGCCGAGGTGGTGGTGCACGAGCGCAACCTTGGCAAAGGCGAGGCGATCAAGACCGGCTTGCGCTACTGGCTCGATCGCGGCCTCCACCACGTGATCATCCTCGACGCGGACGGCCAGCATTTGCCGGAAGAGATCGCGCGCTTCCTCGCCGCCGCGCCGCTCGGTGCAGAGCTGCTGGTCGGGACGCGTATGAATGACGTCCGCACCATGCCACTCGTTAGGCGGATTGTGAATCGCTGGATGAGCAGCCAGATCAGCGGCGTGTGTCGGCAGACGATCCCCGATACGCAATGCGGTTTCCGCATGCTCTCGGCCGCCGTCATCCCGCACCTGCTCGATGGCGCGGAACGATTCGATTACGAGACCGAGATGCTCTTCGTCGCCAGTCAGAAAGGGTTTCGCGTCGGCGCGGTGCCGATCAGCACCGTCTACTCGGACGAAGTCAGCAGCATTCATCCGGTGCGCGACACGATCCGCTTTCTCAAGCTGATGCGGCGCTACCAGAACAAGTCTCGTTAGGGCTCGCCGCGCACGCGTGATTCGCCCGAGCGTCCGCGCCGCCAGCGCTCTTGCGGCCGGTCGACTTCTTCGCACCTGACCCGCTCTTCTTGCTCGATGATGACTTGGGCATAACCGAGCTACGCGTTCGCGCGGCGTGGTGAAGCTTCTCTCAATGCGAACGCATCTCGTGATCGACTCCATTCTCGGCGTCATCTTCCTCGTTTCGCCGTTTGCCTTCGGGTTCATCAATGGCCCGACTCATCAATGGTGCCGCACATCTGCTTCGGCGTGCTCGCGCTCGGTGCGGGCTTGATGACGCAAACGCAGCCAAGCCACAGCGCAGTGGCTACGCACGTCTCAGCGACTCCGCGGCGCTGGCGAATTAGCTGCCAGCCCTGCATCCCTTTGCCTCGGCTCTGCCCGAAAGTTGGCGCATCGGCCTTCAGGGTCTGGTTATCACCTGCGCGAATGGGATCCAACGCTTTTGCTTGGTGTTGCTCTGGGCATAAGAGCAGTTCGCTTCTGCGCACACTGACGCAGGCAGCGAATTCCTCAGGCTGCGCGACGACGGTTCTCGGTTAAAGGTGGTCGCGCTCTCGCGCGACGAGGTCGCTTCCCAATCGCCGTCACCGCCTGCAAAGCCGCGATAAGTCGTCCACAGCAGAATCAGACGGCCCTGATAAAGCACGGAAGAACGACACCGAGCTGCGTCCTCGCTCGTGCATAGCCTTTTTCAGCAATCAAAGAATGCGTTCACCATCGGCGAACGCGTACCACGAGCGTCGTCGCCTGCGAGCTAATCAGGCGCTCGCCTGCAGCTGCGCTTTTGGGGCGTTGTCGCCGCGCTTCGGCAGGTCGGGATCGAGGAAGCCGAGCATGTGCGCGTGGTTGATGACGCGGACGCCTTCCTGCTTTTGCAGGTCAGCGATTTGCGCATGGAAATGTTCCATCTGGGTCCAGTGCACCTTGGGACGGAAGTGATGCTCGGCGTGGTAGCCGTTGTAGAAGAAGAGCCAGTTGTAGATCTTGCCGTAGCTGCTCACGCCCCAGGCGATCGGCTTCTCGGGATCGGCGCCGTAGTGGCGGAAGTAGCCGTTCAGGTAGCTGAAGCAATGGCCGAGATAGAAGAAGGGAAGGAAGAAGCAGAGCACGTAGCGCCAGTTGAAGAAGGCGAGGACGACGAGCGTGATGACAAACGATGCGAGTTCGAGGTTTCCCCAGATTAACTCGCTGCGTCCGCGCTTGCGTAGCTCGCGGGCGATGGCTTTCGGATCGTCGCGGAAGAAACCGAGGAAGACATAGCTCCATGGATTCTCTGCTTCGCCATCGTGGCCGTGGCGATAAATAGAGAGCCAGTCGATCGTTTCGCCGTTGCCGTCCTGACGATCGGAGTTGCCCTTGTGATGCTGCGTATGGACGACGTCGTAGTAGGTCTGGGAAAAGCAGCAGGCGACGGATTGCGTGATGCCGAAGAGCCGGTTGAGGATGGGCGCGCGGAAGAAAGGGTTGTGGATAAAGTTGTGCGCCACGCCGTTGATGTTGGCGTTGATCATGAGCGAGTAGATGAAGCCCATGATCAGCATGAGCCAGAGCGGCGTGCGCGGGTAAAGGAAGAACATGCCGAAAAACCACGAGAGGTGGAAGAGGCCACCGAGCGTCGGCAATGCGTCCCAGCGGGTGAACGCAAACAGCTTTGAATCAGTGGTGACGCGGTCGACGCGGATCGGCTGGGAAGTCATGGCGCAGGCGGGCAGGATGATGGCTCGAACGACGACGAAGAGCAAGTTGCGGCGGCTCGATTGACTGGCCGAAGCGTCGCCCTACGATCAGCCGGTGGAGATTTCATTTGAGCGGACAGAGCGGACTTACATACGGCTCATCCTCGGCAGTTTTGCTGCGCTCGCGTTGTTCGTGCTCGTTTGCTGGGGCGGGTTCCGCGTCTACCGCCATTGGCAGGAACGCCATCTCGTCCGCCGCGCCGTAGCGGTGATGAGCGGTGGCGATCTGAAGACCGCGAGCCTCGCTGTGCAACGGGTTCTGCAGTTGAATCCGGATAACCTCGAAGCGAATCGGCTGTTCGCGGAGATTCTTGAGAAAGCGCAGGATCGCGGCGCGATCGAACTGCGACGGAAGGTCTACGAAGCGAACCCGGGGTCGGTGGATGATGCGCTAGCCTACGTGCGTGCGTCACTTTGGTTCAACGATGACGCGACCGCGGAGAAGACCCTCGGCCGCATCGCGCCGCTCGCGCAAAACAACGCGGCGTTCCATGCCGCGGCGGGACGACTAGCCGAGATGAGGAAGCAGCTGCCCATGGCCGAAGCGAGCTGGGCACGCGCGGTGGAACTTGCGCCTAACGACCATGGATACCGGCTGCAACTTTCGCTGACGCGGCTTTCGCTGAACGATCCTGCGAAGCGGGAGCAGGCGTTGCGGGATCTCGAGGAGTTGCGTGCGGTTGACAAGGAACGAGCGGCTGCGACGCGGACGCTCATTGTGGACGGAATCGCGCACGGCGTGGATCCACAAATTGTGCGTCGGCTCGCGAGCGAGTTGCAAAGTTTCAAGGAAGCGACCTTCGCCGATCGGCTGATGTATCTCGAGATCCTCCGGCAACTGCATGACGCAGAGTTCGACGCTTATCTCTCGCGCCTGAAGACGGAAGCGACGGCGTCCGCGGGTGATCTCGCGGCTTTGCTCGCCTGGATGATGCGGAGTGGTTTGCAGGCGGATGCGCTGGATTACGCGAACTCAGTTCCGTCTGAAACATTGATGCAATGGCCGGTGCCGCTCGCGCTGGCGGAAGCGCGGTCGCAGATGAAAGACTGGCCGACATTGGAGAAGGAAGTTCGGGAGGCGAACTGGGGCGAGTTCAACTTCCTCCGACGCGCCTACCTTGCACGAGCGTTGCGCGGGCAATCGAACAACGTCGCCGCTGAAGGCGAGCTGGCCGCCGCGCAGAAAGAGGCAGCTGCGCACCCGCAGATGATCTCGATCTTAACGCAGACGATCGGCGAGTGGGGATGGCAGGACGAAGCGATCGAGATGCTGTGGACGCTCACGAAAAATCCGGAGACGAAGATACGCGCGCTGCGTGCGCTCTATCAGCATTACGCATCGCGCGGCGACACTCCCGGTTTGTACCGGACGCTCACGCGATTGGTCGAAGCAAACCCGGCTGACAGCGTGTTGCAGAATAATCTCGCGCAGGTCTCGTTGCTCATCGGAGCGGATCTGGAACGCGCGCGAAAGCTCGCCGCGGAAGTCAGCGCGAAAGAGCCGGAGAATGGCGCGTATCAGTCGACGCATGCTTTTGCGCTGCTCTTGAACGGGGACGCGCAGCGTGCCTTGCAGGTCATGAACGGTTTGCGCGAAGACCAGCTGCGCGAGCCAGGGACCGCCACCTACTACGGAATTATTCTTGCGGCTGTGGGCGACAAACAGAAAGCGCGCGAGTACCTGCAGCGCAGCGCGCAAGCGCAGCTTCTCCCGGAGGAGAAAGCATTGGTGGCGAAGGCGGAGAGCAGTCTGCCGTAGGCGGCCACGCGGCAACTGTGTCGTTGCTCGCAAAAAGAAACGGCCGCCCTTATGG
>JALZAD010000035.1 GCA_030948555.1 Verrucomicrobiota bacterium
GGGCATTCCACCGATCGTAAATCCCTGATAATCAACGAAGTGGAGGCGAGGGGAGTCGAACCCCTGTCCTCGAAGCTTTCTGCACAAGCTTCTACATGTTTATCCGATGCTTATTTTTAAGGAGCCAAACGATGCATCGGCACACTGCCGGCTCCCGAGCGTCCGCGAAATCCTTTCACCCTTCGACGCGGTCGCTCCGCCGTCAGGCTAGCCTGCTGTCCACCTATCCACCGCTAGCAGGCGTCGCTGCGGACAGGTCACGGTCAATTAAGCCGCGAGAGCGAGATCTTGGTGATCTGCGTTTATTTTTTTTGGTCCGGATTTTAACGAGGCCAACGAACCATCCTCGACATGCCGCCTGTGCTTCCAACTAAGAGTCGAAACCAGTACGCCCCCTTTTTTTCTAACAGGCGAACTGTAGCCGAACGCGCGGCTTCTTCAACCTGCGCAAGACCAGCGTTCAACCTCGCGGGCGCGCGGCGGACGTGAAACGCGGCTTTACGCAGCGTCAGCGTTCGCCTGTTCCCAAAGCTCCGTTTGGAGCCGCGCGACGACACCGATCAACTGCCGGTGGTTGGCCGGTTTATCCAGGATCGCCTCCACTGATAAGGCGCCAAGCCGGTCGCGATCGTGCGGCGTGAGCGCTCCCGCGAAGACGATGACCTTGCCGCGGAAACCGTTATCGCGCGCCTGCACGATGAGGCTGTGGCCGTCGAGCTTCGGCATCTGCATGTCGGTGATCAGAAGGTCGAACTTGTCCGGGTCCGGCGCGATGAGGTCGAGCGCATCGGCACCATCGAAAACCCACTCCACCCGATAGCCATAGAACTGAAGGCTTTCCGCGATGAGCTCTACGAGTTCGACGTTGTCGTCTGCGCAAAGAATGCGCAACGGCTGTCGAGCTTGTCTATTGGTGTTCATCACGGACAAAGAGTGATTTTAGCCCGACAAGGGCGCCGGTCCGGCTGTTGTGGTGAGCGGAGATCACGAGATCTGCGTCTCTATGACTAATATACGGAAATTAATGACGGATTGCGCGTGCAAGGGATGCATTTCACCAGAGAAGCGGGATTTGCTGCCGCGAGCGGTCATGCAATTTGAAAAGACCGCTAGGCTCGGCCTCGGCGATGGTGCTAGTCTCTCCCTCGCGCCAATCTCCTGGGTGTCGATGACATACTTATGCCTCACATATCGATGCGTCTGCTCCGGAGCGGGTTTGCCCTTTTCGTCCTTTTCCTGACCGCCTGCGGCCCGGAGCGGGTCGTCCTTTTGGAGCCGAAAGAAGACGATCTGCTCGTCCTGAACGGCTGCGTGGTTTCGGCCTGCAACTACCTCGCGCTAATCAAGACGAAGCACGAGCTGGAGCCAAATTTTTGGACCAAGATCCTCCTCGTTCGCTACGATGATCACCCGGCCGGCCATGCCTATTGCGTCTGGGAAACAGAGGGCACGATCTACGGCTATGATCGTAATTCCGGCGGCTTCCCCATTCCGGTCTACACACGCGACCCGCGCGCCATCGCAATCGTGCTCGCCCAGGAACTCTCCCGCATCATGCAGAAGCCTCTCTCGGTGAAAGCCGCGGAGTTTGTCGAGCCATCGCAGGCGAAGCTCTACCGTTACGGCACAACGGCATCCCGGCTCGGTCAACTCGCGGCCGACACAAACGGCCCATTTCAGCCGGTGGCGCTGACGCTCGCGACGCGCACGCCGCGCACGGCGACGATCGGTCGTTAGCCAACGACTTCGTCCCGCACGCGGGCGGGCGTCCCACCGCGCGATGGCGCGCGTAGCTTAGTCGTATGGCGAATGCGAACGACCAGCCCGTGCCTCCCGCGACCAGTGAACAGATCCTCGGACGTCCGGTCGATGCGGCGGAGAAAGACATCTCGTCGGTTGTGGCAGGGGAAAAGATCGAGCCCCGCTGGCGCGAATATTACGAACGCCTTCTTCGGATCCGCGACGGCGTGATCGACGAGGAGACGCGGCTGCAAGGTGAGTCGCGCGAGAATCAGCCGCAGTTCATCACCGACATCGGCGCGGAGTCCGCGAGCTCATCCATCACGCGCGACATGGCGCTCGGCCGCGTCTCCGGTTACCAGGAGATGCTCGATGAAATCAACCTGGCGCTCTCACGCGTCGAGAGCGGCACCTACGGAGTCTGTGAGCTGACCGGCAAGCCGATTGCGCCGGACCGCTTGAAGGCAATCCCGTGGACCCGCTTCAGCCTGGAAGCAGAGGAGCAACTTGAGCGCGACGGAAAGGCTCCGGTGCGCTTCGAGCTCGCGCCGCAGTTCACGACCCGCGACGCCAGTTCTGAACGCACCGCACCCGAGACGGCGGTGCATCGCGACGAGAGCCAGCACCGCGCCTGAACGACTCGTTAGGCCGACGATAGACTCTGCGCGTACTCGTCGATCTCCGCGACGAACGCTTCGCCGAACTTCTTCAGTTTCTGTTCACCAACGCCGGAAATCCGCGCGAAGTCGCCGAGTCGTCGAGGCACCACCGCCGCCATTTCGCGCAGCGCGGCATCGGAGAAGATCACGTAAGCGGGCACGTCCGCTTCGTCGGCGAGTTTCCGCCGGAGCGAACGCAGCCGATCGAAGAGCACTTCGTCGCACTCAATCGCGCCCGCGCGGCTCTTCGTCTTGCGCGCGACGTCAGCCGGTTTCGTCAGCGTGACCGTGGTCCGCTTTCGCAGCGCGTCGAAGCCCGCCTCGGTTAACTGCAGGGTGGCAAATTTTCCCGGCGCCGCTTCGACCAGGCCGAGCCGCAAAAGCTCGCGCCCGATCGCCTGCCAGTTCTCGCGTTTCATGTCGCTGCCGATCCCGTAAGTGGAAAGCTGATCGTGCCCGCGTTGCCGCACGGCTTCCGTCTTCGCGCCGAGTAAGACCTCGACGATGTGATTGAGGCCGAATCCGAAGCCGCTCTTCTGCTGCACGCGATGGACGCAGGAGAGGAACTTCTGCGCTGCGATCGTGCCGTCGAACGTTTCGCGTGGCGTGAGGCAGTTATCGCAACCGTTGCACGACTCGTTAGGCCGCTCCTCGCCGAAGTAACGCAACAGCACGGTGCGGCGGCATTCACGCGTCTCCGAGAAGTGCACCATCTGCCGCAACTGCTCATGCGCGACGCGTTGTTCCTGCTCGTTTTTCTCCTCGATAAAGCGCGTCTGCTTGACCACGTCTGCGGCGCTGAAGAGCAGCACGCATTCGCTCGGGAGCCCAT
>JALZAD010000343.1 GCA_030948555.1 Verrucomicrobiota bacterium
GGTCTTCGCGGACTTGATCGGCCGTGGTGTGCTCGCGCCCGGTGCTTCACCCGGCACGCTCACGGTCAACGGCAACATGACATTGGTCAGTCCGGCGGAATTGCAGATCGAACTCGGCGGCACGACAGCGGGAACGCAATACGACCAAGTTGTGCAACACAGCACCGGCACGGGCGGTGTCACTCTCGGCGGCGATCTCACCCTAGCCTTCGTCAACGGATTCGAGAGCACGGTGCGAAACTCCGATTCGTTCACCATTCTCACCTCTGATCTCGCGCTCGCAGGTGCGTTTGCGAATGTGGCCAACGGCGCTCGTCTTCACGTCAGCAACGGGAGCGGTTCGTTCCTCGTGAACTACAGCGGAAACAACGTGGTCCTGTCTGCGTTCCTGCCCACTCCGCTCAGCCTCACCTCCGCTGTTTCGCGCAAGGTGCATGGTGGCACCGAGGCGTTCGACGTACCCTTGCCGCTGTCCGGACCGGCTGGAGTCGAACCAAGGCGCGGGCCGGTCGCGGGCGCACACACTATCGTCTGCACATTTTCAAACGCACTCGTGAGCGGCAATGCGAGCGTGACCGCGGGAACGGCATCAATCGACGGCGCGCCGCAGATTTCCGGCAATACCATGACGCTCCAACTCGCCGACGTCAGTGATGTGCAGACGATTACGGTCACGCTGAGCAATGTCACAGACACGCTTGGTCAAAGTTTGCCGAGTGGTTCCGTGAGCATGAGCCTTCTCCTGGGCGACGCAAATAACGACAGGAGCGTTAACGCGGCCGATGCGACTGTTGTCCGGAATCGCTCCGGCCAGGCCGTCGATACGACGAACTTCCGCGCCGACGTGAACGCCGACGGGGCTTTTAACAGCGCCGACAGCGTGATCGTGCGGAACCGCTCCGGTAGTTCGCTGCCACCAGCGGCGCCTGTCGCGCCGGCAACTGAGCGCAAGACTATTTATTAATGTCCTGCCGCGCTTCGAGCCGTTTGATCAGCGGCTCAATCGCACTTTTCTGCTGATCGTTGATCGCGGCCGCGAGGGCCTGCTTCGCTTCCGCCAGCGCGCCGTCGAAATCACCCGCTGCAGATTTCAACCGTGCTTGAGCAAGGTGGCCATAAGCCGTCTGTGGCGCGCGCTTCGCGACTTCCGGAAAGATGGCCATGGCTTCGGCATCGCGCTTTTGCGCCTGCAACTGCCGCGCGTGCGAGTAGAGCTGGAGCGGTGTCGCAATTTCAATCGCGCGATCTGTTGCCTTCTTCGCGTCGTCGTTGCGCCCCATTGCCTTCAGGAGCTCCGCTTTCGTGCTCAGGTTTTCGAAGCCCTCCTCCTGCTGGACCGATGCATCGGCCCACTTCAGCGCTTCCTCGAAATTGATCTTTTTCGAGAGGCAATACTGCGCCGCCTCGTCAAAGGTGATCCAGGTGTACTGCGCGCGTCCCCGGAATTGCTCACGGATGTGCGGCAGGACTGAAGTCTCGTCGCTCACCGTGACGCGGAACGGCACCGCGAGCTTCTCCCACTTCATGGTCACGGTGACGCCGTCGGGTTTCAGATCTTCGAATGCGTACTCGAGCGCATCCTCCATCGGGATCTCGCGCGGCTTCACATTCACGCGGAGCGCGTCTTCGCTTTCGTTGTAGGTGTAGCTGCCCCACGCGACCGCCATTTTGGAAAAGATGATCGTCCACTGATCCGTGTTCGGGATCATGTGCAGGCCATATTTACCGGCGGGAAGCGGCTTTCCCTCGATCTGCACCGGCGTGCTGAAATCGATCGTGGTGTTCTGATTTGCACCCGCGCGCCAGACCTGGCCAAGAGGCACGAGGCCGCCCCAGACCTTCCGTCCATTCACCAAAGGCCGGTGATAATCTCTGGATATCCGTGATGCCGACGCGCTGCATGACAACCGCGTGCTGACTCGTTTCCGGCAGCTCGAGGGTCGTTTGCGCCTCGAGCGCAGGGATTGTGCAGAGGCCGAAAAACGCAGCGAGGAGAAGCGGACGTGTGCTCATTCGTCATTCGTTAGGCCAAACCGCACGCGACTGGCGAGGCCAAAAAACAGATCGATCCGGACTTCCTTTGCCGACGCCGCAGGCGGAAGGAAGTTGCTACTCAGCAGACAGTCCAGCGAACAACGCGGCGTAGATTTCGATGCCGTCCCAGAGATTCTGCAGGCGCAGATTTTCGTCGGATGCGTGCTGGTTGTCGTCATGATTCGCGATCGGCAAAACGATCACGGGCGTGTTTCGGGGTTGCTGGAAAAGATACATCGGAATGCTGCCGCCCATGGTCGGCAAACGGACCGGCTCGTGACCAGCCGCGGTCATGATCGACGCGACCTCGCGCGAGAACGGAAGATCAAGCGGCGTCCGCGCGGGCGGATAACCGCTGCCCCATTCAATCCGGAGCAATTTCGGATGCGCCAGACGCGCCGCGCGGTCGGGGTTCTGGTGAACGATCTCGTAGCCTAACGAGCGAAAATGATCTTCGACGAGCGGCTTGATTGAATCAGGGGTTTGATTCGGCACGAGCCGGAAGTCGAGCGACGCGCGCGCTTCGGTCGCAATCGTGTTCGAGGCCTGCGCGCCGACGTGACCTGCTTCGAGGCCGCGGACGTTCAAGGCGGGTAAAAGCAAGAGCTCGTTCAGCGATTTCCCCGCGCCTTCGTTCGTCGCGATCTGGAACTCTTCGCGTAGTTCAGGTTCGACATTCGGAACGCTCGCGAGCGCGTCGCGTTCCGCAGCGGATGGCGGGGGAATGTTGTCGTAGAAATTCTTGATCAGGATGTGGCCGGAGTCGTCGCGCATCGAGGCAAGCAAACGCGTCAGCGCAGATGCAGGATTGGTGACCCAATTGCCGTAGTGGCCATCGTGCAGGCCTTTCACCGGGCCGTAGACTGTGAGCTCGAGATCGATCACCCCACGCGCGCCAAAAGCGAGCAGCGGACGCCGGCTCTGGTGCACGGGTCCATCGCACAGCAGCCACGCATCAGGTCGCAGCACGTCCGGATATTTTTCCAGAAACGCCGCGAGATGCGGCGAGCCCGCTTCTTCTTCGCCTTCGAAGACGAATCGCAGATTCACGGACGGTGTGAGATGAGCGTCCCGCAGCGCGTCGAGCGCGGCAAGCATGGCGAAGATCGGTGCCTTATCGTCGCCGGCTGAGCGCGCGTAAATGCGCCACTCGGGATCGAGCGTCTTGGCATTGCGCCAGTCAACTTCCGTCCCCACCTTGTCGCGCACGATTGGTTGCCACGGGTCACTCGTCCAGCGCACGCGATCGACCGGTTGCCCGTCGTAATGCGCGTAGAACGCGACCGTCCGTGCCGCCTTCGGCGCACGAAGCTCGGCCACGATGATCGGCGGCGCGCCTTCGAGCGGAAGCGAACGCACGGTTAAGCCGCGGCGTTCGCACATGGCGCGAATCAGCGCTGCGTTCCGCTCGATGTTGGTGGCGTCGGACGCGAGGTTCGGGATCGCGAGTAACTCGACGAACTCAGAGATGATTTCTCGCCCATGTGTCTGCCGCCAGCCACGCGCGTGCTCGCTCGCAGCTTCTGGGGTTTCTGCGACCGCAGCGACGGCATCCAACAGGAAAAGCGCGAGGACATAGCAGCAAACGAAAGCGCGCGTTCGCAAGGAGGAAAACTCAACGCCGCTCGGCGCAGATCTGCATGGGCTGACTCTACTTCCTGCGCAACGCAATGAGCGCCCGAGCAAAAAAAGAGTTGTCGGTTGATGTTGCACGGTTCAATCTGCGCCCGAAGCATCCGCTCAAAGCGAAGCTGAAGAAACCCCCCAGTATGAAAAAACTCGTCTCTGTTACTCGCGCGACACCTGTCGCCGCATCGATCGGTGTGATGCTCGCAATCACCGCCGCGGTCGCTTTCTGGATCACCACCAGTCCGACTCATGCGCAAGGCCAGTGCACGGTCTGTCACAAGCGAAGCCAAACGCTGACCTTCCCGTGCGGCAGCTTGCAGTACAACGGTCACCTTGCGCACGGCGATCCCATGGGACCATGCGCGGTCACCCCAGTCGAAAACCCGTAGACTTGAACTGTGGCGCGACGTCTACGCGCGCTAGCAATATCTGACACCCGCGCTGCGCACTCGTCGGCGCCGCAGCGCACGGGCGAATATTTTGTCGTAGCGATTCTGGCGGCGAGTCTGGTCCTCATCCAAGTTTTGCTTGGGGGACGCGGTCAGCTCTTTGCGTTGCCCGCGTATGCAGTGCTCGGCTGCGGCGCGCTTCTCGCGGTCTTCGTCGTTAGGCGCCGCTATACCGAGGCTGATCCGCTCTGCCTTGCGAGTGCCGCGATTCTCTTTGCGTACGTCATCGGGCGTAGCCTGCTCTCGCCTTTCCCTTACTTCGCTCGCGCAGATCTTTATTCCGCGCTCGCGGCAGTCACACTGTACCTGGTCGTCGCGACGCTACTCACGCGGTCGTCTCGTCGGG
>JALZAD010000361.1 GCA_030948555.1 Verrucomicrobiota bacterium
CTCTACACGCGCGGCGATGGCAACGTCGTGCCCATCGCGGAGCGGAAAGGCGCGCCGTCTAACGACATCTCACCTGGCTGGCTCCGCACTCTGGGAATTCCGCTGCTCGCCGGCCGCGACTTCAACGAACAGGACATCGTTGATCACCCGAATGTCACCATCATCAGCGCGAGCGGCGCGAAGACCGTTTTCGGCAATGAAAATCCGATTGGCCGAACGCTGCTCGTGACGAGCGGCAGCGTGCCGGTCGAGATCATCGGCGTCGCGGCTGACGTCCGTTCAGCGCGGCTCGATCAGAAGAACGACATGGAATTCTACCGCCCGTTCGCGCAGGAGAATTTCCCCTTCCTCACCATCACGGTCCGCAGTCCGCTGCCGCCGGACACGATCACAAGATCCGTGCAAGCGGCGTTAAAGGGAATCGATCCGGGTCTCGCGCTCATCCAGCCACAGCCGGTCAGCGCGATCATGGCGCAGGCGCTCGGCCAGGCGAAGTTAATGATGGCGCTGCTCGGCGTGTTCGCCGCGGTTGCGCTGCTTCTCGCGACGGTCGGTATTTATGGCGCGGTGGCCTACACCGTCGAGCAACGCACGAGTGAAATCGGCGTGCGCATGGCGCTCGGCGCGCAAACCATGGACGTACTGCGACTGGTCGTTAGGCAAGGCATGATGCCGGTTGTGTTCGGCCTCGTCGTCGGTCTCGCCGCCGCGATTGGAATCGGAAAGCTGATTGCGACGCAGCTCTACCAAACCTCCGCGTTCAATCCGTTGCTCCTCAGCGCGACGATCGCGGTGCTCTTCACCGCCGCGTTGCTCGCCTGCCTTTTCCCCGCGCGACGCGCAACGCTCGTAAGTCCAACGCAGGCGCTGCGCAGTCAGTAAGCTTTAGCGTCCGCTGTCCCCAGCGGACCAGAGACGTGGCGCCCGCTAAGCGCATGCGCTGAGACAGCGCACCCTACAGCACCTGGCAGCCTTCGCGTGCCGTGCGCTCGGAGTAGAGCGCGCTAAGCCGCTTCGTCATCGGCCCGACTTCGCCGTTGCTGATCGGTTTGCGATCGAGGCTCGTTACGCCTGCGAGTTCACCCATCGTGCCCGTGCAGAACATTTCGTCCGCGCTGTAGACATCGTTCACATTCAGGTCCGTCTCGGCGCACTGAATCTGATTCGCGGCACAAATCTCCAGGACCGTCGCGCGCGTGATGCCTTCGGGACACGCGATTACCCGCGGCGTCAGGACACATCCATTTCGCACCACGAAGATGTGGGTCGCGTTTGTCTCCGCGACGAAGCCGCGCGTGTCGAGCATGAGCGCATCGTCCGCGTCCGCGTTGTTCGCCTCGATCTTCGCCAGGATCGAGTTCAGCAAATTCGCGTGATGAATTCGCGGATCGAGAATCTCCGCTGGCGGCCGGCGAAACGTGCTCGTGATGAGCGACAGCCCGCCGCGGTCGTAAACCGGCGCTTTGTGTTCCGCGAGCACGATCAACGTCGGTCCGCTCTGATTCAGCCGTGGATCCATGCCGGACGTGACCTTCACGCCACGGGTCAGCGTCAGCCGAATGTGCACGCCATCGCGCATCTTGTTTGCCGTGAGCGTGCGCTTGATCTGCTCGATGATCTCTTCGTCCGACGGAATCTGCGCGAATGAAAGCGCGGTGGCCGATTTGCGTAGCCTAACGAGATGTTCGCGCAGCTTGAAGATGCGCCCGTCGTAGAGCCGTAAACCTTCCCAGACCGCATCGCCGGCCTGCACCGCGGAGTCGAACGGACTGATCCCCGCTTCGTCACGATGCTTCAACTCGCCGTTGATGTTGATCAACAGGTCGCGATTTCGTTCGTCGAACTTCTGCAGCATTCAGCGAAGTCGATGCTGGCGGAGCTCGTCGTAAATCTCCAGGCACTCTCGATAGACGTGATGCAGGCGATCGGGCACATCGTGCTGCTTCGCGACGTAAGGCTCGAACGAGGTCGATCGCTCCACTTCCGCATACCAATGCTTCGCCCAAACTCCGTCGGTCTCGCGGCGCCCCGGCGGCCATGAAAGCATCGACGGGTGGAACTCGACGCCGATCGCTTCGCAGAGAAGACGCAGCGTCCGCTCCGGATCCTTTCGCACGCTGCGCGCATCAATCACGGGCGGAATCGCGCCCGTCGCACGGCGGACGAACTCGAAGAGTTCGCGTTGTTGCAAATAGCCGAGGTCCTGCACTTCCGGATCGTCGTTCTTCCTCATGTAGGAAGCGATCACCGCCGCCGGGTCGCGGATGAGAAAGCAATTAGTTAGGCGAAGTAGCCAATCGCGACCGATCTCCGGGAGGAGATGATGCGTCATCTGCTTTTGGTAGAAGATGCGCTTACCGGGCGGCAAAGGATCACTCGTTAGGCTCGCGACCACTTTGCGCCAATCCGTTTCGCCCGCCGAAATCACCTCCTCACGCCCCGGGTGATCTGCTTTCGTGCGCTCGAGGTAAAAGGCATAGAACGGCTCGTCGACCACGATCGTATCGGGCCGGTTTTCCCAGGCGCGCATCATGGCGGTCGAGATGTTGCGCGGACCGGACCACATCGCGATGCTGATTGGTGTCTCGGGATTCACCTGGTGCTAGGCTGCGCGAATGCAGGCGCAATTCCCAGAAGAACAATCGACCAAAGGCGACTTCAAACGCCAGGAGGATGCGTTTCGCGATTGGGTGCGCCGCGATGGATCAACCCCTTACCAGCCGGCACGCGATCGTTATCATCTCTACGTTTCGCTCGCCTGTCCCTGGGCGCATCGCACCATCATATTGCGGAAGCTAAAGGGCCTCGAAGCCGTGATCGGCATGACAGTAGTCGATCCGGTGCGAGACGAGCGCGGCTGGGCTTTCAACGAAGAGCCGGACCCGGTTAACGGATTCAAGTTCTTAAGCGAGGCTTATCTCGCAAGCGATCCAAACTATCACGGGCGCGTCACCGTGCCGGTGCTCTGGGATAAGCAGACGAAGCGCGTTGTCACCAACTCGGACGACGATCTGATGCGGATGCTGAACAGCGAGTTCAGCGACTTCGCGACGAACGACTACAACTTCGTTCCGCCGGAGCTAGAGGCGCAGATTGACGAACTTAACGCCGTTATCTACGACCGCGTGAACAACGGCGTTTACCGCGCCGGTTTCGCGACCAAACAGCAGCCCTACGAACGCGCCGCGCGCAAACTGTTCGAAACGCTAGACGAACTCGACGCGCGTCTCGCGACGCAGCGCTACTTGCTAGGCGCGCAGATGACAGAAACCGATTGGCGCCTTTTCCCCACCTTGATCCGCTTCGACGCCGTCTATCACGGCCACTTTAAGTGCAACCTTCGGCGCATCGTTGATTACCCAAACCTCTGGCCTTACCTGCGCGATCTCTACCAGCACGGCGGCGTGGCGGAGACGGTGAACTTCGACCACATCAAGCGCCACTACTACATGACGCACGAGCAGATAAACCCAACGCGGATCGTTCCGATCGGTCCAGCGCTCGACCTCGAAACGCCACACGGACGCGGCAGGTTGTAAGACTCGTTAGGCGCTACTGGGTGCTCTCGCTCTTCGCGCGGCTGCGTAGTTCCTCGATAGTAGGATTCTCATGCTCGATCATTCGTGCGGCTTGCCGCACCTCCTCAGCCGAAGGGGCTTCCGGCTGACGCACGCTCGGCCGGCCGAGACTACGGCCTGGCGG
>JALZAD010000397.1 GCA_030948555.1 Verrucomicrobiota bacterium
GGACTACATGGTGCACGAGTTCTCCTCGGTGCGGACGGGGAAAGCGTCGCCCGCGTTGGTCGAGAACGTCGATGTCGACGCCTACGGCTCGGCCATGAAGCTGAAGCAACTGGCATTGATCACGACGCCGGAGCCGCGGCTGCTCGTGGTGCAGCCATTCGATGCGTCAACCGTCCGCGATATCGAAAAGGCACTGAAAGAGTCGAAGCTCGGCATCACGCCGCTGGTCGACGGGAAGTTGATTCGGCTGCCGATTCCCGAGCTTTCGGAAGAACGACGCCGGGATTTGGTAAAAGGCTTACGTCAGATGGCGGAGGAAGCCCGTGTGCGCGTGCGCGGACATCGACGCACGGCGATCGACGACGCGAAGAAACTCCAGAAAGGTGGCGAGCTGACGGAAGATGGTTTGCGCGATCTGGAAGCGGATGTGCAAAAGCTGACGGACAGGTTCGTGAAGTCCATTGATGAACACTTCGAGCGCAAAGAAGCCGAAGTGATGAAGGTCTAAGGGAGTAACGTTTGCTGCGCGCTGTCATCCTGAGCCGCGCAGACGGCGAAGGATCTCGCCTCCGCGCTGCTGATGACGCGCGCAGCCAATGCGTGGTCCACCACCCTGTGCGAGGTCCTTCGCCGTCTTCGCAGCTCAGGATGACACGCGTGCCCAGCGCAGCGTCACCTCCTCGTCAGGCTTTACAGCCGCACCAGGTCGAGCAGGAACTGGCACCAAAGGTAGACCATCCCGCGAAAGGAATACTTCACTTCGCGATCGTCGACCGGCTTCAGGACGCCCTTTGCGATGTTGTGTTTAATCTGCTCGCGCAGGTCGTTTTCGATCTCGGTCTGAATGCGTTCGTCATCCATCGTGTCAATCACGCCGAGCTCGACGTGATTGTTCCGCAGGAATTCCTTGTGGCTCTGGTAAAGCTGCCAAAATGATTGATCCGGCCGCTGGCGATTGATGCGGAACGCGGGCGTCAACTTGAGGCCGTAGGAGAGCGGATAATTCCACGTCGTCCAGATGATCCCGTCGTGCGATCGCGACGAAATCCGCAGGTAGTAGAAGGAAAGATCGTTCTGCTCGTTCAAGCAGATCGTGGCCTGCGCGCGGTCCTGTTCTTTGTAAAATAGCCGGAAGAATTGGCGGTAATCTTCCCAGTCCCAGCCCGCGTCATTCACGTGCGCGAAGCCCTCGTTCTCGATCTCGCGGGTGATTTCGTTCAGCGTCGGAAAGATGTCAGGCGACGGTGGGCTCTTTGGTCGAAGCGCCTTCTCCGTCGGCAAGCGCAACGCGCGGATGCGGGTGAGAATTTCCAGCCAGGGCAGGAAGAGCCATGCGAGCGCGGCGAGGGATCCAGCGAGCCAGCTATCGGTCGCGAAATAGACGGCGAGAAACGTCGCGCCAAGAATCCCGAGAGCTCCGGCCTTTTGCGCTACCGGGTGCTGATAGCTCCGCAGCGCAACGCTGAGCACGGCGACGCCCAGCGTGATGAACAGACCGAACCACATCTACGGAGTGATGCCGTGTTCGGTCAGAAATTTCTTGAGCTGATCGGTGTCGAAGTTGGCCAGAACTTCATCGCCGGCTACGAGCGTCGGGACGTAGGTCTGGTCGGAGAGCTCCACCATTTCCTTATAAGCGTCGCGGTCCTGACCGACGTCGATCTCGCTGAATGTGTACCCCTTTTCGCTGAGGTATTCCTTCGCGTCGATGCACCAGGAACACCATTCCCGGCTGTAAAGTTTCAGGTCCGTAGCCACAGAGGAGATTAAGTCACCGCGTATCTGTGCGTCAACCGATGCGCGGCTTGTTGCCCTCGCAAATTAGTACGATTTCGCCCAGATGACGCGCTTCGCGCTTGGCTCGCCGGTAAAGACACAGCGGCCGCTTTCGCCTTGTCCGAAAGGAATACAGCGGATCGTGACTTTGAGGTCGCTCTTCACCTGCTCTTCCACCTCGCGCGAGCCGTTCCAATGCGCGAGCGCAAAGCCGCCGTGGATCTCGGGTTTGTTCGCGTTTTTAGGCGTGAAGAAATCGTAGAATTCTTCCTTCGTATCGATCACCCGCGTGTTCGCGTCGCGGAACTCGGTTGCGCGTTGCAGCAGTGTTGCCTGGATGGATTCGAGCATGCCGGCCGCGCGCCTAACGAGTTCTTCCGAGGCGAGAAACTCCTTCGCTTTCACCGGCTGGTTCCGCTGACTGACCGCGACCTTCCCTGACTCCAGATCGCGCGGGCCAAGCTCGACGCGCAGCGGCACGCCTTTCTTGATCCACTCCCAGTTCTTCACCCCGCCGCCGAGATCGCGGCGATCGACCTCCACTTCGATCGGCGCACCGGCGTAATGTTGCGCGCGCAGTTCACGCGCGAGGTTTTCCGCAGCTTCAATGACCGCGGCACGTGTCTCTTCCTTCGGTGTGATCGGCAGGATCACGATGTGCGTCGGCGCGATCCGCGGAGGCAGAACAAGTCCGTCATCATCCGCGTGCGCCATGATCACAGTGCCGACCAGGCGCGTGCTCACGCCCCAGCTGGTGGTCCACCCAAACTCCTGTTTTCCGTCCCGCGTCTGAAATTGGATTCCGCTCGCGCGGGCAAAGTTCTGCCCCAGAAAATGTGACGTGCCGGCCTGGATCGCCTTCCGATCCTGCACCATCGCTTCGATGCAAAGCGTCTGCACCGCGCCGGGGAAGCGCTCGCTCTCCGATTTTTCGCCAGCGAACACCGGAACCGCGAGATGCTCACGCGCGAACTCCGCATAGACGCCGAGCATTCGTTCCGTCTCCTCACGTGCTTCGGCTTCGCTCTGGTGGACGGTGTGGCCTTCCTGCCAAAGGAACTCGGTCGTGCGCAAAAAGATCCGGGGCCTCATCTCCCATCGAACGACGTTGCACCATTGATTGATCAGGATCGGCAGGTCGCGGTAACTCTGCACCCATTTCGCGTAAGTCGCGCCGATGATGGTCTCTGACGTTGGTCGGATCACGAGCGGCTCGGTCAATTCCGCAGAGGGCGCCGGGCGCATCTTTCCATCCGCGCCGATGTCGAGCCGGTGATGCGTCACGACCGCGCATTCCTTGGCGAAGCCCTCGACGTGATCGGCTTCCTTCTGCATGTAGCTTAACGGGATGAAGAGCGGGAAGTAGGCGTTGCGATGGCCGGTTGCTTTGAACATCGCGTCGAGCTGCTGCTGCATCTTCTCCCAGATTCCGTAGCCCCACGGCCGGATCACCATGCAACCGCGCACGTCCGACGGCTCCGCTAATTCGGCCGCGCGGATAACCTGCTGATACCACTCCGGGAAATCATCTTCGCGCCGCGGCGTGATTGCGGTTTTCACGCTGGCGGGAACTTGGTCGGCCATAGAAGGCGGCGAAAATACGCGCGTCGCTTGCCTTGGCTAGTCGGCATTTGCGGCGCGTCGCGCAACTTCGAGCCGACGCTGGTTTTGAATCCGAGCTATGAAGAAACTCCTCATTGTTTCGGCACTCGCCGCGGCATTCCAAATCGTGCCGCTTGCTCAGGCACAAACCGGCGACGCGCACGGCTTCCGCCGGCAACAGCGTCATGCGAAGATGCTCGCCAATCTTTCGCCCGATGAACGCGCGAAACTCCGCGCCGCACATCAGCGCGCCATGGCTGATCCTGGCGTGCAGGCGGCAAAAGATCGCCAGCGCCAGGCCGCTCGCGAGTTCCGCGAACTGCGCCGCGCAAAGATGATCGAAGCGGATCCGTCCGTGCAGCCGATCCTCGACAAGGTGCGCGCGAACAGCCGCGGAAATTCGTAACGCGGATCGCAGCCGCGCCGCGA
The DNA here is from genome assembly GCA_030948555.1 of Verrucomicrobiota bacterium. GTDB lineage: Bacteria > Verrucomicrobiota > Verrucomicrobiia > Chthoniobacterales > UBA10450 > JACCTI01. The sequence goes on from JALZAD010000397.1 coordinate 3,808, forward strand.
CGGATTAGTTCCGCGCGACGAGCGTCTCGTTAGGCGACTGTCCGTTCTCGACGTAGCCGCCGGCGAATTCCGTGCTGCAGATCGTGCCGTAGGTGGCGTGACGTCCGATCGCTGCGCCCGCGAAATTGTAAGCAGGATTAAAGATATTCTGTCGGTGTTTCCGGCCGCCGAGGCCGTCGTCGATAATCAAGGCCATGACAATTTCGCGCGCGCCCGAGCGGCCGCAGGAAAGGTTCTCGCCCCAGATTCCGCTCCAGCTCCCGTAGCGATTGATTCGCTGGCCGGTGTTGCTGCCGTCACGGCCGCTGTGGCTCATTCCACCGCCCGCTTGCTCAGTGCAGTGATCAGCCGCGGCGTGAGACATGCCGGGCGAATTCGCGAGCGGCGCCTGAGGTGCGGCGCTGCGGAGGAAGCGAATCGCTTCGTCCACCCCTCGCGTTCCTTCCTTCGTGCGCAGCGGAATGCGGCCGGGCAGGACGAGGAGATTGCCTTGAAAATTCCCGCGCAATTCCTCGAGGTATGTCGCGTAAAGCGCGGGATTCTGCCGGGCAAGGTTCATCTCGCGGACGACTGCGCTGCCGCTGTTATCGCTCGGTGCAGCCGAGGCGACTGAGGAGCAGATTGATGCGAGCAGAAGGGCGACAAACGGGCGAATCATTGCTCTCTTACGAGCAGCCGCGGTGCCACCCATCAGACGGTTGACATTCCCGCGCTCACCGGTAGCTTCCGTGCCCTTTCAGCCGCGCCCATGAAGACGTTTTCCGCTAAAGCCAACGAGGTCCCGCGCAAGTGGTGGATCATCGACGCCAACAACCAGATCCTCGGCCGCGTCGCGGTCAAAGCCGCGAACCTCTTGCGCGGCAAAGAAAAGGTCATCTTCACTCCGCACGTTGATACCGGCGATTTCGTTGTCGTGATCAACGCCGAGAAGGTCCGCCTCACCGGCAAGAAGGAAGAGCAGAAGAGCTACATGAGCTTTTCCGGGTTCGTCGGCGGTCACAAATCTGAAAACGCGAAGGCGCGTCGCGAACGGCATCCGGAGTTGATGGTCGAGCGCGCGATCCGCGGCATGATCCCGCACAACCGCCTCGGACGCTCCGTCTACCGGAAGCTCAAAGTCTACAAAGGCGATCTCCATCCGCACTCCGCGCAGGCGCCTACACCCGTCAATTTCTCCTAACGAATCATGGCAACGACTGAGGAATTCATCGCAACCGGCCGCCGCAAAACATCCGTGGCGCGCATTCGCATGGCTGCCGGGAACGGCAAGATCGACGTCAACGGCAAGACGTTCGAAGAATACTTCCCGACCATCCCACTGCAGAACACCGTCCTTCAGCCGTTGCAGGCGGTGAAGCTGACGAATTCCTACAATCTTTCGATCAACGCGAGCGGCGGCGGACCGACCGGACAGGCCGGAGCGGCGCGTCTCGCGATCGCGCGCGCCCTGCTTCAGGTCGACGCGAATCTTCGCGGCACTTTAAAGGCCGAGGGCCTGCTGCGTCGCGATCCTCGCATGAAAGAACGGAAGAAGGCCGGCCAGCCCGGCGCGCGTAAGCGCTTCCAGTTCTCGAAGCGGTAATCGCCTAACGAGCAGTTCGCTCGTTACCAGAAGTAGCTTCCAGCCGCCTGCATCAGGACGGTCTGGCCAAATACGAGCCAGCACAGTTGCGTCTTTGCTGCCTCGCTAAGGCCATGCTCGTTCACGTAGGCGGCAATTGGCAGGAGCAGGAACGGGTAGAGAAAATTACAGGCGCGCGCTGTTTCGCCGACGCGGAACGTTCCCGCAGCGAGCATGAGAACCAGGGAAGCAAGTGCGAGGCAGGTCGCGAGGTGAAGCTCCGAGCCACGGACGCGGAAGCTGCGAACGAACAGCCAGGTTAGAAACGGCCCGAAGAACAGGATCAATTCCGCGATCCCTTGCAGGCGTGAGACGAAGTAGTCGAGCGGGGCGTGCAGCAACATGAACCCGTGCTCATTCTCGATCGTTGACGCAGTGCGGAAAGCGCGGAGCAGATCGAAGCCGGATGCGAAGTAGATCGCAACGTAGACGAGCACGACGACTGCAAGAACGGCAACCGCGCGGAAGAGCGTTCGCCGTGTGATCAACTCGAACGCGACCAACACCGGAACGATCCACACCGAGACGAAGGTCAGCATGAACGCAGCGGATAGAAGCGCAGCGCATGCGACTAACGACGCGGCCGTGCCTCGCTTGAAGCAGTAGAAGACGCCGAGCAACAACCCGGCAACGAGCGC
>JALZAD010000401.1 GCA_030948555.1 Verrucomicrobiota bacterium
ACTTCGGACAGCCACTCGGCGATCGGGCGCCGCAGATGCAGCTGACGTCCGTACTTGAACTCGTGCATCAGCTTCCGCACCACACCGCGGCTGCGATACGCCGCGACGGCTGATTCGAAATGGAGGAGGCGATGCGCGCAATTCGCGCAGGAGAAGGTCTGTGTGATGTCGCCATCAAACGGCTCGGAGCAGGTCGAGCAGAAGGGCGGCTGAATCCGCGGCGCGGTCGTCTGACATGGGCTGCAGAGGTAGCGTCGTTCGTCGACCGGCTCGAGGCAGACTGCGCAGAGGCTCGGATAAAGGAGCGAGGCAACGGCGCGAAGTGGATTAGCTTTCGTTAGGCTGAACATGCCGGAGCCAGGCGCGGAGAAGCGCCCAGCTAAGCAGCGCGACGCCGAGCGGCGCAATCCCAATGAGCAGATTCTGCCCAATCCATGGCAGCGCGAGCAACTCGCGGTGCGCCATCTTGTTGAACGTCGCGCTCACGAAAATCCAGCCGGCGTGCAGGCCGATCGGCAGCCAGAGCGAACGGGTGCGGATCCGCGCGTCGGCCAGGATCCAGCCGAGCAGGAACAATGTGGTGAAGCCCGCGAGGACGAGGAGGGGATCTGTGAATTGCGCGAACGAGCGGGCGAGCGAACCGAACCCTGACGTCCATGTGATGACGGTTGGCGTCTCGTCGGACGGCTTCAGGAAATGCAGAATCGAGTAGATGGCCGAGCTGATCGACATCGCTGCGACCGGGGAGCAAGCGCGCAGCAACACGCCCAGGAGAAGCCCGCGGAAGAGTGGCTCCTCGATGAGCGGCACGATCACGGCCGCCGTCCAGCGCGGCAGAACAGCGCCGATTCCGGCAGCGCGGAAGCCGTAGATCCCGAGGGCCAGAAGCACGACCGCGAAGCAGAGCAAGGGGACGGCAGATATACCGAAACCGAGAAACGTGTCCCGAACGGCGCGGCGGTTCGGTTCGAGGAGCAGATCGTGGCGGCTCGTCGCGCGCAGCGAGCGCAGCAGCGGCCACATGAACAAGACCGCAGCGAGAAGCAGCGCGCGATGAAAGTACGTCTCGAAGCCGAATTGTGCGAGGAACGGCAGATGGCCGCGCGCTGTGAGGTCCTGCGCCACCCAGAAGAGCGGCGGCGCGAGCAGCGCCCCGAAGAGCACAGTCGCGACCGCGAAGGCGAGCAGGCGGGCTGCGTCTTTCAAGTTTCTAATGTAGGCTGCCGCGCCGATGCGCAGTCAACATGTATGGAAGGAAAAGGACGCCGAAGGTCGCAAGCGCGAGGTCCGCGTGACCAAGTTCGGCAAGCAGTGGCGCTTCCAGGCGAAGTTCGATGGCGACGAACAGTGGACTTACTACGACCGTCCGGCGATTGAAGATCTGACCGCGCTCCGGGATATTGTTTTCCGGAAATATCAACGTCGCCGGGCATCATCGGAGGACGTGGAGTCGCTCGATGATTTGTTGCGGCAATATTCACGGGACGAGCTTTGAACAACGCACGACAACGACTTGGTATGCTGCTGTTTGCCAAATTAAACACGGCGCTCACGGGCGTCGCTTCTCCGCGCCGTTTGAGCTCTCGCCGCGCCTAAAATGGCGAAGAAATCCCGATTGGACACCGCGCTGGTTGAGCGTGGTTTATTCCCGAGTCGCGAGCAGGCGCAGCGCGCTGTCATGGCGGGCCAGGTCCGGTCCGGCGGCCGCGTCCTCAACAAGTCCTCCGAGATGGTCGGGCCCGGCGCGGAACTCACAGTCGAGGCTCCGCCGAAGTATGTCGGTCGCGGCGGGCTAAAGCTCGAAGGCGCCTTGGAACACTTCCAGATCACACCCGCTGGCCAGACCTGCCTCGACATCGGCGCGTCCACGGGCGGCTTTACCGATTGCCTCCTGCAGCACGGCGCCGCGAAGGTCTACGCGATCGATGTCGGCCACGGCCAGCTCGCCTGGAAAATTCGCAACCACGAGCGCGTCGTTGTCCGCGAGCACCTGAACGCGCGCCATCTCACACGCGCCGATATCCCGGAACCGATTGACCTTTGCGTGATCGACGTCTCCTTCATCTCGCTGAGTTTGATCTTGCCGAGCGCCTTCGAGTTGCTAACTCCAAGCCGGATGCTCCTCGCGCTGATCAAGCCGCAATTTGAACTCGAGCCGCAGGACGTCGGCCGCGGTGGCATCGTCCGCGATCCCGCATTGCACGAGAAAGCGCAGGCGAAGATCGAAGGTTTCGTCCGCGCAAGCGGGCACGAAGTCGTCGGCCTCACGCCATCGCCAATCACCGGCACGGACGGTAACCAGGAGTTCTTCCTATGCGCCCACAGACGGTCGGCCTGATTGCGCACACCGGGAAGCCCGGCGCGGCCGAGCTGATTCGCGCTGTCTGCGCGGAGTTTGCGCGCTTCGATCTGCCCGTCCTGGTCGAAAAGGACACCGCCGCGCTCGTCGGCCAGCCTTCCGGCTACAGCGTCAGCGACCTCGGCCGCGCCACGGACCTCATCGTTGTGCTCGGCGGCGACGGCACAATCCTGAACGCCGTCGGCCAGCTCGGCGACGACATCAAACCCATCTTCGGGATTAACATCGGTTCGTTAGGTTTCCTTACCTGCGCCGCGTCGACCGCCTACCGCGAGGCCGTCGAACACATCGCCGCAGGCAAGATCGAGCTAAGCCACCGCGCGCTGCTCGACGTCCAGCGCGATCCCGCCGGCCCGGACCCCCGCGAGGTTCTGCGTTGCCTGAACGACGTCGTCTTCAGCCGAGGCGAAATCTCGCGCCTCATCCGTCTTGCCGTGCGAGTCAATGGCGAGGCGCTGACCGAGTTCAACGCCGACGGCCTGATCATCGCCACGCCTACCGGCTCCACCGCCTATAGCTTGAGTGCCGGCGGCCCGATCCTCGCGCCCGAGTCTGGCTCGTTAGTCATCACGCCGATCTGCCCGCATACGCTGACGAATCGCTCGATCATCGTCGACGAATCCGCCGTCGTAGAAGTAGAAGCGACGGAGCGCGATCATCCCGTCTTCCTCACCGTCGACGGTCGCGAACCAGTGCGCGTAGAGACCGGCAGCGTGGTCAGTGTTCGAAAAGCAACCAAGCGCCTTCCGCTTGCCGCGTTACCCGGCGTCTCGTTCTTCAGCGTCGTTCGCCAGAAGCTGAAGTGGCGCGGCAGTAATCTGTAGCCGTCGCGAATGCTCCGCATCCGCTGGAGTGATTTCGCGCTTCTTCTCCCTTCGCCGGCCAGGTAGCCTCCGAGCCGTGGCCACCTCTTACCCCGCGGTGAAGAAGCTCCGAATCAAGGTTCTCGACCTGGTGCCGCAAGGGCCCGCGAGCAGTTGGTGGGCGCGCGTCATGAACGCGAACATGGCCAGCATCATGCCCCAGGTGATCGCCGCGTGGACCGAGCAGAAAGGCCACGAGGTCGAGTATCTGTGCTACACCGGCTTCGAAGATCTGCTCGCGGAGCTACGCGGCGATTACGACCTCGTCTTCATCTCGTCCTTCACCCGCACCGCGCAGCTCGCCTACGCGATCAGTAACCTTTGTCGGAAGAACGGCGCCGTCACCGCGCTTGGTGGTCCGCATGCGCGCTGCTTCCCGGACGATGCGCGGAAGCACTTCGATTACGTCCTTGGTTTAACCGACAAGACGATCGTCGACGATGTCCTGGAGGACTGCGAGCAGCACAGGCCAATGGGCCTTCACCTGAGTGCGCTTCGTCAGCCGCCCTCACTACCTAGCCTCGAGGAACGCTGGCGCTTCGCCTCAGCGACCCTGGAGAAGGCGCCGATCATCAAGATCGTCCCACTCATCGCTAGCCTCGGTTGCCCTTACACCTGCAGGTTCTGCATCGACTCCACGATCGACTTTCAGCCCGTGCCGCTGGCCCAGGTTGCGGCCGACCTGAAGTTCCTTCTCACTAAAATCAAGAAGCCAGTTGTAGGCTGGCAGGACCCGAACTTCGGGATTCGCTTCGATGAGCTAATGGACGCCATCGAAGAAGCTGTTCCTGCGGGTAGCATCGACTACATTGCCGAGTCGTCGCTTTCCCTTCTCACCGAACCACGCCTGCAACGCCTGCAGCGTCTTGGGTTCAAGGCGCTCCTGCCCGGAATTGAGTCGTGGTATGACTTCGGCAACAAATCGAAGAGCGCGCGACGCACCGGCGAAGACAAGGTTCGCCAGGTCTCTGAGCACGTAAACCTGCTCCTGCGCTACGTCCCTTACGTCCAGGCGAACTTCGTGCTAGGTCTCGACTGCGACCAGGGCGCCGAACCGTTTGAGTTAACCAAGCGCTTCCTCGATAACTGTCCCGCTGCCTTCCCCGCTTACTCCTTGCTCACCGCCTTCGGCGAAGCAGCCCCGCTGAACCTCGAGCTACAACGCTCCGGCCGCGTCCTGCCATTCCCGTTCTTCTTCATGGACAACAACAAGTCCATGAATGTGCGTCCGCTCGGCTACGAGTGGAAAGAGTTCTACGATCGCCTGATCGATCTTAGCCTCTACAGCTTCTCCTGGCGGAAGATCGGCGGCCGCCTCGCCGCCCAGGGCGCCGGCCTCGCCGGCTTCATGAATTTCGTCCGCGCCGTCTCCTCAGAAGGCTTCGGCCGGATTAAGTATCACCGCCACATCCGCCGCCTGCTCGACGAAGACATCTCCGTCCAGCGTTTCTTCGCCGGCGAAACGACCGAGCTACCAGCTTTCTACCACGACATGATCCGGAACAAGCTGGGGCCTTTGTGGGAGCACCTTCCAGCCGGCGGCATGGAGTACGATCCACTAGCTTACCTACACAAGCACGAAGCCGCTGAAACAATCCCACACGTCCCGGCCGCCGCCGTAGCGTGATCGTGTAGAGGCGGGCAACCGCCTGATCAAAGGGCGCCCGCCAGGTTTGCCTGTGATCTTCGAGGCCTACCCCAGCCCCGTTTGTTCCGTCACGATGTGCACGTTACATCGGCAGCTATTTCCAACGCTCGACCTCGCGCATCGCGCACTGCTCGCGCAGGCAAGTCGCGGGAATGAGCGAGGCGTAACGGTAGGTCGATGCGTGTTGATGCCTGAACGCCGGGGAATAATGTTAGCCTGACCTTCTTCGGCATGGCACCTATCCCTGAATCATCTACCTGGATCGCTGGCGCGCTCATCTGTGCTACTCTTGCCACGGTAGCCTGCGCAAGTGCCAGGCCCACTTGCCAAGGTCCTTTCCTCTAGGACGCAGCGCCCTAGAAGCGCTGCTTCCGAAATGTAAAGGCGATCGATCGCGGCACACCCCATTCCAGGAAAAGCAACAAAGCTACGCATTACCCGACGAGCGGTGCTGGCGCTCGGCAGGCGACGCGTAATTGGCAGCGATCTCAGCCGCACTAATCTCGATCGCGCTGTTCTCGCGCACGAGGGCTGCGATTTCCTCGTCGCTTTTACCGCCATTGCGCAGTGACTCAATCTCGTCGCTGATCATGCCCACGAATGCCTGGATTGGGAATTGCTCGGGACCGAGCCCCGCTGCCGCTCGCAAGGCCTTCTGCGCTTTGACCGCTTCTTCTACAGGATATTCCCTATGCATACGAGGACAACGCCCACAGCCGCGCTATGGATGCAGAAGCCAACGCTTACTGGTGCGGCGTTGAAGCGAGGGAGCACACTTATCGCGTACGTTTAAGTAGCAGAGATCGGGTTTTCGCCTCCGTTGCGCGGTAACTCGCTAAGCAAGTTCCGCAGATCGAGCGCGCGCGTGCACATCGCGACGCCGCGGTCGGGCGTGCGCGGCCAAAGTTCGCGCGGCCGATCCCAGTAGAGCTCGAGGCCGTTCTCGTCTGGATCGCGCAAATAAAGCGCTTCGCTCACGCCGTGATCGCTCGCGCCGTCGAGCGTGATCTTCGCATCGATGAGCCGTTGCAACCCGTCTGCAAGTAAGGCCCGCGACGGGTAGAAAATGGCGAGGTGGTAAAGACCAGTCGTGCCCGGCGGCGGCGGAGATCCATCAGCGCTTTCCCAGGTATTCAGGCCGATGTGGTGGTGATATCCGCCTGCGGAAATGAAGGCGGCTCGGGATCCGAAGCGTTGCATCAGCTCGAAGCCCAGCACGCCGCAGTAGAACACGAGCGACCGCTCGAGATCGGCCACCTTCAGGTGCACGTGGCCAATGCGCACTCCCGGATCAATCGCGCGCACTTCGTTCACGCCGGAAGGCTCGCGCCGAACGTGCGTGATGCAATGCGGCAAGTCTTGTCGAGCAGGCGCGTGCTCGTGCAGGCTAGGGCTTCATGAACCGCCACATCCGCTGGGCACCGATCCTCATCGCCGTCGTCGTCATCGCCTATCAGTTCTTCACCTCGGAGCGATTTGTTAACCCGGAGACCGGACGCGCCGCGCACGTCGGCATGTCGACGCAGCAGGAAGCGGCGCTCGGTTTCCAAACCTACCGGCAGGTGCTCGCGCAATCGCAGGCGGTCAACACTGGCCCTGAATTCGAGATGGTGAAGACCGTCGCGAGCAAGCTTGCGCAAAGCACCGGAAAAGCAGGCGAGGGGTTCCAATGGGAAGTCTCACTCATCCGCGACAACAGGGTGAATGCGTTCTGCCTGCCGGGCGGAAAGATCGTGGTTTACACCGGCATCCTGCCGGCGGCGCGCAACGACGCCGCCCTCGCGACCGTGATGGGTCATGAGATGGCACACGCCACTTCGCGCCACGGCGCACAACGCGTCTTCCAGCAGAACCTGACGCAGACCGCGATGACCGGTGTCGCGGTTTCGCTGAGCGACATGGATTACAACAAGCAGCGTGCGGTGATGGGCGCGCTCGGAGCCGGCGCGCAGTTCGGCGTCCTCATGCCGTTTAGTCGCAAGCACGAGAGCGAAGCGGATGAGATCGGCCTCTTCTACATGGCGCGCGCCGGTTTCGACCCGGAGGAAAGCCTTCGTTTCTGGCGGCGCATGGAAGAATCGAGCGAGCGCGGTGGCACGCCGCCGGAGTTTCTATCGACGCATCCATCGCACGAGACGCGCATCCAACAGCTCCAGGCCCTGATGCCGAAAGCGCTGGAAGAATACCATCGCGCGATTGGTCGTTAGGCATTTTCGTGGAAAAGCTTACGCCGCTGTTGCTCCGGTCGCGCGAAAGCGAAGCGGCTGGCTCATGGCGGTGCGCGTTCTCCTCTGGGTCGGTGCGCTCGCGTTTTGCGCGATCGCGCTCGCGCTCTTTCTGGAGC
>JALZAD010000403.1 GCA_030948555.1 Verrucomicrobiota bacterium
CGCGGTGACGGGCGAGCACTACGAAGGCGGACATTGGCTCGGCAGTTTTGCTGTTTATCTCGCGACGAAACGCGGGATCGCGCACTAACAGTTTCAATTGCCTAACGAGTGGCGGGTATTGCTCTCGCCGCGTGGTCGATCCGCAAGCCCCGCCGCCATTGCCGAAAACGGCGCGTTGATTCTGATCATGCTCATCCCGCTTGCGATGATTAGCGGTGTCTTGAATGCAAGCGCCGCAACGAAGCGGTCGACGAAATCACTGTTTGGTGGGGCAACGACCGAGAACATCGTCGGGCCCGTGCTCGGAATTTCGTATCAGCGCTCTGCCTCTTTTGATCTCGCGCTGCTTTCCGCCTCGGAGTTCATCGGTTCAGCTGGGCGTATTAATCGCAGCCGTCGCGGCGCCGTCGCTCATCACCTGGTATTGCCGCTACTGCTTCGGCGGCGGCGTGCGAACGCTGATGATCGCTGCATGCCTCGCCGACGTGTACACGTTCCTCTACATCACCCTGCGCCAGCAGGATCATGCGTTGCTGATGGGATCAATCGCGCTCTTCATCGTGCTCGCGGCCGTCACGTTCGTGACGCGGCGAGTCGAGTGGTACGCGCGAGACGCGCGCTAGTATTCGTCTTCGGACTTCTGCGGCGCGCCCTCGTCCGGAAGCAGAAGATCTTCGCGCATTTGCCCTGAGCGCTTGAAGCGCGTGCGGCGAAGCGACGGCTGTGTGTCGGGCGGCGGCGCGGGAGGAGCCGGCGGAGGAGGCGAGGGCGGGGCAGGCGTGGGCGCAGCGTTACCGGAGGTGTCCGGCACCTGGTTCAACTTCGAGCGTCCCTTTTGATTACGCCCCGGCGTGAGACGAAGTGCTTTCGGCTCGGTGGAGGATTCCCCGTTCTCGTTGCTCAAGCGCGTGTTCCCGAGTGGCGTGACATGTGTTGCCGACGCGATCATCGGCCCGTTAGCTTCCCGCCACATCCTAAAGCGTCAAGTTGCGAGAGTGAAAAGCGCAGCAAACAAACGCCGCTAGAGCGACTGCACGGCCTTCATCGTCTCGTGAAACGAGTGATAGAGCTCGCGGTATTGAGCAACGCCGCGGCGCAGCACCGGCTTGAAGTTCGCGAGGTCCGTGATGTTGATGATCTGATCGACACTCTGCACGAAGGCGCTGACCGCGTCGTTCGTGGGAAAGCGCTGGCTGAGCAGCACGACGAAGTGCTGGCGCCGCTGTGTCCCGGAACGCTTCACCATGTGCTGCAGAATTGGATTCGCCTGCAGGGTCGAGCCTTTGAAGTTCTCGTAGATGATGACGACGTTGTAGTTGTAGGTCTGGAGCTTGAGCAGGACGTCTTCCTCGAACAGACCGAGGTGCACCTTGTAGCCCATGTCGATCAACTGCGGGACGACGAGCTTCTGGTACTGCTGATGATCGATGCAGACGAGGGCGGTGTTATCGCCAAGGTCGAAGAATAAATTGTCGGGTTCGTTGGCCATAAACTTTAGCGGAATGCGTTTGCCGGCAGATCGAGGCGAAGGCCGGAATCGAGGTCGTTGTCGACGCCGCGCGCTTTTTGAATGAGATCGATGCCGCGCGAGATCCGTCCTTTGCGCGAGGCAAAACTGCGCGCGGTCTCTTCGCTGATCATGTCGTTTTCGTAAGCGTTCAGGATCGATTGGTCGAACGTCATCCAGCCGAACGGAGAGCTGGCTTCAATGATTTCGTAGAAGTTGCGATGCTCGCCTTCGCCGAGCGCGACGGTCTCTTTGGTGCGCAGATTGTTGCCGAGGATTTCCGTGAGCAACTGACGGCCGCCGCCGATCTTCGGCGCGAGTCGCTGGCTGACGACGTAGCGCAGGGTGTCGGCGAGACGAATGCGCAGCTGCTGTTCTTCGCCTAACGAGAACAAGCCAAGGATACGATTGATTGACTGACCGGCATCGACTGTGTGCAGCGTGCTGAGCACGAGATGTCCGGTCTCAGCCGCCATCAAAGCCACTTCCACCGTCGCGCGGTCGCGCATTTCACCGACCAGAATCACCTTCGGCGCCTGGCGTAAGGCCGCGCGGAGTCCGTTCGGGTAATTGTTAAAATCGTGGCCGAGCTCGCGCTGGTTGAAAGTCGCCTTCAGCTTCGGGTGCACGAATTCAATCGGGTCTTCCAGGGTGACGACATGCACTGGCTGCGTCGCGTTGATCTGGTTCAGCAGCGCGGCCAGCGTGGTCGTTTTGCCGCTGCCCGTGGCGCCGGTGACAAGGACCAGCCCAGTGCGTTCCTTGGCGATCTCCCGGAAGATCGGTGGCAGGCCGATGCTCTCGATCGATGGCACTTCGCCTTCGAGTTTGCGGAGCACGATCGAGAAGTGACCCTGCTGCCGGAAAATGTTTACACGGAAGCGCGCCTGATCGCCTAACGAGTAACTGCAATCGCACGATCCACCGGTGAGATAATCATAAATCAGCCGGCGGTTCCCCTGCATCAACGTGAGCGCAATCTGCTCCGTCTGATAAGGCGTCAGCGCCTCAACGGGCGGGTCGACGTAGACCGGCTTCAGTTCGCCGTAATCTTCGACCTGGAGCGGATGGCCGACGGAAAAGTTGAGATCAGAGATGCCGTCGTAGGTCCGCAGCATCGCGGAAAGAATGTTGTCGAGATCAGGAATTCTCATCGGGGCGGCTCCTTATTCGTCGCTCATGTCGGCGGGTGGTTCTTTGAGGAAGGGACGGAACTTTTTCTTGTCGATCGCCTTGTCGTAAGCCTCTTCCGGCGAAATGCGGGTGTGGCGCAGATGCTCGAGAATTGCGTCGTCGAGCGGCTGGTTTCCCTTCTTCTTGCCGACCTGGATCATGCCCGGGATCTGGTGCGTCTTGGCTTCGCGCACGAGGTTCGCGATCGCCATGTCGACGACCAGAATCTCGAGCGCGGCCACGCGGCCGGGCTTGTCGATGCGCTTGAAAAGGTTCTGCGCGATCACGCCTTTCAGCGACTCGGCGAGCGTTGCGCGAATCTGGTTCTGCTGGTTGGTCGGAAAGACGTCGATGATTCTATCGACTGCTTTGGATGCGCTCGAGGTGTGCAGCGTTCCGAAGACAAGGTGGCCTGTCGCGGCCGCGGTGAGCGCGAGCTCGATGGTCTCGTGATCGCGCATTTCACCGACGAGCAGAATGTCCGGATCCTCACGAAGCGCACCACGGAGCGCGGCGGCAAACGAGCGCGTGTGCACACCGACCTCGCGATGTTGCACGAGCGAGTTCTGGCTCCGGTGCACGAACTCGATCGGATCTTCGACCGTGATGATGTGGTCGTGCCGCTGCAGGTTCGCGTAATCCATCATGGCCGCGAGCGTCGTCGATTTGCCCGAACCAGTCGGACCCGTGACGAGCACGAGGCCTTTCTTGAGCATCGGGAATCTCTTCAGGACGGGAGGGAGGTTCAGATCGTCGACCGTCAGAATCGTCGACGGAATGAGACGAAAGACCGCGGAGATGCCGTATTTCTGCTGAAAGAAGTTCGCGCGGTAGCGAGCAACGCCGGGAACTTCATAGCCGAAGTCGACGTCCGAAGTTTCTTCGAAGGTCTTAATTTTCCCTTCCGGCGCGATCTCATAGACCATCGCTTTCAGGTCGTCGTTTTGCAGCGGCGGGTAATCAACGCGAACCAGTTCGCCGTTGATCCGCAGCATCGGCGGATTGTTGGTGGAAAGGTGAAGGTCCG
>JALZAD010000407.1 GCA_030948555.1 Verrucomicrobiota bacterium
CGCGGTCTTCGTCACTTGTGCGGGCGGTGAGCGCGACCGTCTTCGCGAGTGGCTGACGCTTGCGCGCTTCCCCGACAAGATTCAGCCCATCGCCGTCCGGCAGCCCGAGATCGCTCACCAGCACATCGAAGCGCAGGTTGTCGAGGAGTTGCACCGCATCATGGAAGTTTTCCGCGGCGGCGACCTCGTAACCAAAACGGGCGAGGAGCCGCGAGAGAGCGCAGCGGGTGTCGGCATGGTCTTCCACTACCAGGATGTGCACACACTCTATTCGAAACAAAGTTGCAGGTGCGCGTAGCCCGCGAGAGCCGAAAAATGGGGATCACACATTTCGCTGGCGTAAGTCGCACTGACACTGTGAATTCCTCGCATGAGTAAACGCGTGACTTTACCGGTGATTGCGTTCTTTGGATTAGCTCTTCTCCAGGCGAGAGCGGCAGATTCCGAGACGAACATTTCGGCCGGCGAGTTGCGCCAGACGGGTGAAATCGACGTTTCCTCGGCGCTCGCCCTCGATCGCTCGGATCTTTTCAGCACGGTAGACGGCTCGCTCCTGCTGCACACGCTGCCGGCGCTTACGCTGCTCGACGGCCGGCGTTTCCCGATTTCAGGAGATCTCGCGCGGATGGGAGTCGCGCCGGTTGATCTGTTTCCGCTCACGTTTCTTCATGCTGTGAAGGTAACCAGCGGGACCAAGTCGATTGAGGCCGGCAGTGATGCTGTTGGCGGCACAGTTGATCTGCGCCTCAAGCGCTTCGAAACCGGCGGAGAAGTCGGTGTCTTCTACGGAAAGTCGAGTGGCCGCTACGGACGCGAAGATTTCGAGACTTACCTGGTCGGCGGAATTGCCACGGACAAAGTCCAGATCACCGCGGGCGCGTCTTATCGCGAAACGACGAGCCGCGGTCCACGTCGCCCGTAGGTCCTCGGCGCTTTCGCGCGGCCGGTTCGGAAGTCTAGACGCAGTGGCACATCTGTACACAACAGAGGCGACAGGAACGCTGTCGCCTCCGCCGAATCAAACTACCAGACCAGCTTCGCTTACGCAGTCATCTGCGCTTGCTTGCGGCGGCGCAGCCAATGCGTGGCGCTAACCGCAACGAGCAGGCCGACGATCGGGAATAAGGCGCTCATCTCCGGGACGGGGGTAATGTTCTGGACGAGCGCGAACTCTTCGAAACCACCCTGCGACGTTTCGTCGGAATCGCCGAAGAGGACATACATGTAGACGAAATCCTGTGCATTCGTGCCGGCGAAGTAAGAAGTCGGGATGTAGATGTTCACGTCACCAGAGCCGCTGCCGTGGTTGCGGCTGGCGTCGATTACCACCTGGTTATTGCCGCCGAAATCCATATCGAATCGGAGCGTTCCGAGGCTGGAAATGTCAGTGGTCGTTTTACTGCCGATAGGGGACGTATAGAAACGCAGCTGGTCGAGACTGATGAGCGATTTGCTTCCGCCCGGCTCATTCACATCGAGCAGGATGCGGAAGTAAGAAGTGCCTCCGAGTGTGACCGTGGTGCTCATTAGATCTGAGAACTGAATGTCGTGCGTCCAAGGTCCGGCCTTGTCGTCGAAGGGGGTTCCGCCGGATGTGTTGTAACCCTGTTCGGTTGGTGAGTTCTGGACACGCAGGAAAGGCTGGATGACGCCGGTACCCGTGGGCTGTTGGAACGTCACGTCGAACCGAGCACCGTTTGACAAGGTGCCGGTGTCGTTGTGTTGCAAGTCGATGACGCTGGCCTGAGTCGGCGCCGCGAGCAGCATTCCGCCCAGGAGGACTGCTGCGCTCGTGAGATAAGGTTTGATCATTTGTTCTCCTAGTTTGTTCAGTTAAGTGGCTTTTCCGTGACCGCTTTTCGTGCACCCCGCCCGTTATTGCGATCCGATGTTTTTATAATTGTCATAATTGATTCTCATCGTCTACGACAATTCGCATGCCTTGGAGAAAAGTATCTTTGGCCGTGTCTTCCAGCAGCGAGGGTACAGCTGGGACAAGAGCTATCGCGCAGTCGTAGAAAAATCTTTCTCGGGCTCGGCGGCGCGCGATGGAGTGCCATCGGCCACGTATCAGGACCGTGCCATGGGCTCGGAAACCTTCCGCGGCACGCGAAGTTTATCGAAAATGCCTAGCCGCGCCGCGGGAAGGCGACGTGATCGACTGCGAGAGAGCCTTTCAAGAACTGCGTCGCACTCTGTGGTCGTGATAGCGTCGGTGCTGCGATTCGCCGGGAGCAATCGCGAGTGATAGGGCGATTCGTTACGTGTCGCGGCAGCGGCAGAGCGACTCCACTCGCCGGGCTCGCGCGCGAAAACTCGTCACGCCGGCGGGCGCGACTTTACGAAGCTCACAAAACCGCGAGCGGCGGGAAAAAGCGCAGTGTTCCTAGCGAACTGCTCTCGCTGCTTTATCTATCGCGACCTTCTCCTCGGGTAAGAGAGGAGCTTGGGCGGCGAGTTCGAGAAGCTCTCGCGCGGACTGCTTCTCGCCCGCCGCCGCGAGCAGTATGCCGTAATAGCCGGCGATCTCCGGCTTGTGCAGATTTTCCGGCGAGAGACTTTTCATCACGTTCAGTGCCTCTGGTAACGCACCGCGATCATAGAGCGAGTAGGCGTAAGTGGAGGCGTAGGCTGGGTTGCGTGGGTCGCGCGCGTGCAACTGCTCGGCAATCTCGTGCGCCCGGCCGGTGTTCAGGTTCAGGAGGAGCGACAGCTGCGCGAAGTTGTTCATCACGGCCGCGTCCTCCGGCCGCAGTTCCATCAGGCGCAGCACGACGCGGTAGACATCACTCGTTAGGCCGCGCTCCGAATAGTACTTGTAGAGCGCGGCGAGCGCGGCGTTCTGTTGCGTCTGATCCTTTGCTAGAATCCAGAGCAAATCCGCCGCTTCAGCTGTCCAACCCCACTGCACGACCTCCTGCTGGAGCGCGGAAACCTTGTTCGTATCCGACCCAATTTGTTTCAGCGCTTCGCCCCAGGCGACGCGCGAATCGAGCGCCTGCCCCTGCTCGCGAAGAGCGCGTGCGATGTAGGCGTGACGGAGGAACTCGAAGCTGCCCCAGCTCGCGTCTTTGCACCACTCCTGCAGTTCGCTCCAATTCCGCGCGACCGTAAAACAGTTCGCGACCGCGACCGCTGCGGGGAACTGCCTGACCATTTCGGACGGCAGGCGTTTCGCCCAGTCGAGCGCGAATAGAGCAAGGCCGTCGCGACTCATCCAGGTCATCACTTCGTAGATCGAGCGCGGCGAATTCTCCGCTTCCTCCTGCAGCTTCGTTAGGCGCGCCGTGAAGTCGGGATGCTGCATCTGATGGAGCAGCTGGACGTGCGCGATTCGGTCGACCAAATCTGCGTCGGGATAGCCGGCGAGCAGGCCACTCGCTTCGACCAACGCGGCGGCATCTCGCTGCTGGAGCGCGTCGTCGCGAAGCGCACGCGCAGCGGACAGACG
>JALZAD010000409.1 GCA_030948555.1 Verrucomicrobiota bacterium
ATCCTCGGCAACGTCTCGCAATTCGCCGTCCTGCTCGACCTTCGCCGCGACGAGCTGGTGCTCGCATCGCTGCCATTTTTCCACAGCTTCGGCTGCACGGTGACGCTTTGGTTTCCGGTGATCGAAGGCGTGCGGATTGTGACTTACCCGAGCCCGCTCGAAGCAGCGAAGAATGCCGGGTTGATCGACCGCTACGGCGTCACGGTGATGTTCGCCACGCCGACGTTCCTCCGCGCATACTTGCGCAAAGCCGAGCCGCACGAACTCCGCAGCCTGCGCATCACGATCACCGGCGCGGAGAAGTTGCCTAACGAGTTAGCCAGCGCCTTCGAAGCGCGCTTCAGCAAGCAGGTCTACGAAGGCTACGGCCTAACGGAGACCTCGCCCGTCATCAGCGTGAATCTTCCTGATCCAATCCCAAAGGTCGCCGGCGAATCGGTGCAACCGTCGAGTCGTCTCGGGTCGGCCGGCAAGATGGCGCCGGGCATTGGGGCGGAAATTCGCGAGCCGGAGACGGGCGCAAAAATCAGCCTGCATGAAACGGGTATGCTTTGGGTCCGCGGACCGAACATCTTCGATGGCTACCTCAATGATCCGGCCCGTTCCGCCGAAGTGCTCGAGGACGGCTGGTTCAAAACCGGCGATCTCGGCCGATTCGACGCCGACGGCTTTCTCTACATCGAGGGGCGACTCTCGCGTTTTTCAAAGATCGGTGGCGAAATGGTGCCGCATGAAATCATCGAGCAGAAGATCATCAGCGCCCTGCATCTCGATGGACACAGCGAACGCGCCATCGCGGTGATGGGCGTCCCCGACGAAGTAAAAGGCGAAGCGCTCGTTCTGCTCAGCAGCGTCGAGATTGATGCTCAACAATTGCGTGTCGCGCTGCGCGATGCCGATGTGCCGAATCTCTGGGTGCCGCGTACGATCTGCCGCGTCGAGTCGATCCCGGTCCTCGCTTCGGGCAAACTCGATCTCGGCCGCTGCAAGGACCTGGCGCGCGCCGCCTGATCTACTCGTTAGGCCGTCGCGAAACGAGTGCGTCTGCTTCATAGCTCAAGACGACCGCACCGTGCTGGTTCCGCGCCACGTTGCGGATGCGAATAATGCCGTGCTGCGGCTTCGATTTCGAGGTCCGCAGTTTCACGATCTCCGTCTGGAGAACGATCGTGTCGTTAGGCCGCACGGCGATGGGCCAGCGTAAGTCATCGACCGCCAAACCAATGCATCCGCCGCTGAAACGCACTGTCGTGGTGAAGAGTCGCATGGCGATCGCTGCCGTGTGCCAACCACTCGCCGCCAGCCCGCCAAATAGACTCTGCTCCGCGGCGGCGGCGCTGAGGTGAAACGCCTGCACATCGAACTCCCGCGCGAACTCCACGATGGCTTTTTCGCTAACCGCATACGGCGCTGACTCGAAGCTTTGCCCCACGCTCAGATCTTCGAAAAAGAGTTCGCTCATCGGGTGCGGATCAGTGCCAGAGGGGAGAGTTGAACTCCCGACCAAGGGCTTATGAGTCCCCTGCTCTACCACTGAGCTACCCTGGCGACGCGACGGGAAAGCTGTATGCCGCGCCACGCCGTGTCAACGAACCGCGGCAGGCGTGGGACTGCCTTCGCGCTGCTGCCTGGCGACGAAGCTCGCGAGATCTTTTTTGTCCCCGCGCAGTGCCGCCATGAAGGCGACGCCGTCCTTCACCTGCACCGCCCCACTCCAGCCTTCCTGCTCAACGTAACGCCACCCGTCGAACTCCTGCGGGCGCGCATTCTTCGGATTTTGCGCGGCGGGAAAAAGGAAGAGCTGTATCCGTTTTTCCGGAATCGCAATCTGCGCGACGCGATGCCCTTCGTCGTCATCGAACACGCGACAACCGGAGGTCTGAAGCTTCGCGAACTCGGGCGCGATGTCGTAGTGCTCGAGTCGATATTTCATGAAGAACAAATCGCCTAACGACCCGGCCGGCACCGCGATCGGATCAAGCTGACCGCCGCGGGTGGTGCTCGCGACGGTGAGGAGTTTGCGCGCCGTGCTTGATCCGGGGAAGTCGCGCATCCGCTCGCTCACGTTGTAGGCCGCCACGCCTGCGATCACGAGGAAGGCGAGCGCTACCGCGAGGACCGCGGGATTGAGCACGATCTTGCGCCAGCTGCGCTTCTTGTCCGGGATGAGCTTCTCGTTCCGGAACCACTCCGAGATTTCGTCACTGACCGGTGTTGTCCTGACGAGCTCCGCGACCGCCTTGTCGAACGCTTGTTGATTGGCGAATTGCTTGCTGAGCTTCTTGCTGTGCCGCGCGCGCAAAACAGCGATGCGCATTCGCCGATCGATCCCGGACTTTTCCGTGATCGGGGCAAAGCGCGAGAGGACCCGCTCGCGTCGCGACATGCGGAAGATGCTCATTCCTCTTCGTCGTGGACGTCACCCGGCGTGGTCGCATTCAACCACGCTTGAAACTGCCGACGTGCGCTGGCAAGCGCGTGCGAGATCTCGCTCGCCTTCAGGTCAAGCAAGGTGAGCAGCTCGCGCGGAGTGAATTCGTCGAGGTAATAAGCCGCGAGTGCGCTGCGTTGCGGCTCCGGTGCGCCCGAAATCCAGATCGCGAGTTGCTCGGGATGAAGCTGCGTTATTTGCGAGGCGGCGTGCCGCGACACTTCGTGCTCTTCCATGTCACCGTGCTCGGGCTGCAAGCCTTCTGCTGCAAGCGCGAGGCAGCGGAAGCGAGCATCGCGAAAGAACCAGATGCGATCGGCCGGTGGTTCGCCGTGCGCCGCCCGCAAAGCGGCTTCGCGCAGGGTCGCCTGAAACGCTTCCTGCGCCTTCGACGCATCGCCCGTCATGAGGAAGCAGAAGCGGTAGAGCTGCGGCAGGTTCTGGTTCGTCTCGAGCACGCGTGATTTTCGGCGGCGATCTTACGCGGCTGAGATTTTGTGACAAGCGCCGCGCTAGCTCAACTTCTGCAACCGCCGAGCAACTTCCTCTGCGTTCTCCCGGCTGTTGAAGGCGGAGACGCGAATGTAGCCTTCGCCGCACGAGCCGAAACCGCTGCCCGGCGTGATCACGACATGGATGTCGTTCAAGATGCGGTCGAACATTTCCCAGCTCGTTAGGCTGTTCAGGGTGTGGACCCAAATGTAAGGCGCATTGATTCCGCCGAACACCTGCATGCCCGCGGTCTGCGCCGCCTCGCGCAATATCCGCGCGTTCCCCATGTAGTGATCAACCAGCGCGCGCACCTGTGCTTTGCCTTCGTCGCTGTAGAGACCTTCCGCGCCGCGTTGCACAGGATAGCTGACGCTGTTCGCTTTCGTGCTCCAGCGGCGTTGCCAGAGCGGATGCAATGACATGGCGCGACCGTCTTCCGTCTGCGCCGCGACGCTCTTTGGCATCACGGTGAAACCGCAACGCACGCCGGTGAATCCGCCGGTTTTCGAAAAACTGCGGAACTCGATCGCGCATTCGTCGGCACCGGGAATTTCGAAGATCGAGTGCGGGATTTCCGGATCGCTAATGTAGCCCTCGTAAGCTGCGTCATAGAGCAGCAGCGCATTGTGCTCGCGCGCGTATTCAACCCAGCGGGTTAGTTGCTCGCGCGAAGCGACGGCGCCGGTCGGGTTATTCGGGAAGCAGAGGTAAACAAGATCGGCGTGTTCGTCAGGCGGCTCCGGCACGAAGTTGTTTTCCTCAGTGCACGGCAGATAAACAATGCCTTGGTAGCGACCGTCCGGCTGCGCGCCGCCGGTGTGGCCGGCCATCACGTTGGTGTCGACGTAAACAGGATAGACCGGATCCGTTATCGCGACGCGGTTCTGGTGGCCGAGGATATCGAGGATGTAACCACAATCGCTCTTCGAACCGTCCGAGATGAAAATCTCGTCGTCCGCGATGCCGATTCCGCGATCGCGAAAGTCATTCTGCGCGATCGCGGAGCGCAGGAAATCATAGCCCTCGTAAGGCGGATAGCCGCGGAAGGTTTCGCGATGCGCGAGCTCCTCAACCGCGCGATGCATCGCGTCGATAGCCGCGCGCGGCAGCGGCTCAGTCACATCGCCGACGCCGCAGCGGATCAGGTCCTCCGCGGCGTCGGGATTGCGATCGGTGAACTCCTTTACGCGGCGCGTGATCTCGGGAAAGAGATAGCCGGCTTGGAGCTTGAGGTAATTCTCGTTGAGGTAAGCCATGGCGGCGGCGCTGCGGTAGCAGCGGTCTAAACTGCCGGCGCAAGTCGTGGATTCGCGGGGGGGCGTCGTAGAACGCCGCTACACGATCACTCGTTAGGCTGACTCGTAGCGCTTCGAAACTTCCGGCCAATTCACCACGTTCCACCAAGCCTTGATGTAGTCCGGCCGGCGGTTTTGGTAATTGAGGTAATACGCGTGCTCCCAAACGTCCACGCCGAGGATCGGCGTGCTGCCGTCCATTAACGGGCTGTCCTGATTCGGAGTGGAAGTGACGGCGAGCTTCCCGTCCTTACCTTTAATCAACCAAGCCCAGCCGCTGCCGAA
Organism: Verrucomicrobiota bacterium; assembly: GCA_030948555.1. Taxonomy (GTDB): domain Bacteria; phylum Verrucomicrobiota; class Verrucomicrobiia; order Chthoniobacterales; family UBA10450; genus JACCTI01. The sequence continues at coordinate 4,504 of JALZAD010000409.1, forward strand.
ACGTCCTGCACCCGCGGCGCCGATTTTCTCTTTCAGCTGATCGAAGCCGCCGAAAGTCGCGTTGATGTCGTCGGCGAGTTTGCCGGTCGGGTTTCCGCCGGCATTCGGGCCCATGATCTGCCAGAAGAAAGAATGATTGGCGTGACCGCCACCATTGTTGCGCACCACCGTCCGGATGTTTTCCGGCACGTCGTTCAGATTGCGGATCAAATCTTCGACCGGCTTGTTTGCAAGGTCGGGGTGATCCTTGAGCGCGTTGTTGACGTTTGTGATGTAAGTCTGGTGATGCTTGGTGTGATGGATCTCCATTGTGCGCGCGTCGATATGCGGCTCGAGAGCATCGTAGGCGTAGGGCAGCTGGGGTAATTCGTAAGCCATAGGCCTAACACTTCGGCGCGAAACGGAGTGCGTCAATCAACCCGCCAGCCCGGAGCCCCGACGAACGCACCCGCTGATGGCAACGACGTGCCGGATCCGTTGCGCAGCGATCCGCGTTTTGCCTCGCTGCTCAACCGCCTCGGTCTTTGAAACCGCAGCAGCTTCTTTGTAGCTCGCGGTCAGACTAACTATTCGTCATCCCGAGCGAAGTCGAGGGACCCCGTGGCAGTATCGCGGGTATGGCCACGG
>JALZAD010000013.1 GCA_030948555.1 Verrucomicrobiota bacterium
CGATCAGCCAGGTGACCGACCTGAACGACCGCTCGAACGTGGCCGGCGCCGGCATCGACATGGCCCAGCGGGTGATGGATTGCGGCGACGCCGGGCACATCCTGGTTTCAAAACGGGTGGCCGACGATCTCGCACCCTACCATCGATGGAACCGGCATCTGCATGACCTCGGCGCGTGTGAAGTGAAACACGGACGCCGGATCACAGTTTTTAACTTCTTCACCGAGGTGCTCGGCAATCCGGAACTGCCGGGCAAGTTTCGAGCTCGGAGCGTGTCGACTGCTCCTCGTTTTCAGCCGGGCAAGAGTCTTCTGCTTTGGCCTGCGGGCTTGATCACGCTTGGGCTCGCGGCCGCGCTCGCTTATTGGCTATGGCCGCAGGCGACGCCGCCCCGCGCGGTGGCAGTTCTCCCCTTCCTCGATCTCAGCCTGGCGAAAGATCAGGAATATTTAGCGAAGGCGTGAGCGAACAAATCATCAACTCGTTAGGCAAAATTCCTGGCCTGTTCGTCATGGCGCGTTCCTTCTCTTTCATCTTCAAGGGCCAGGACGCCGATGCGCGCGTGGCCGGGCGGAAGCTCGGCGTCAGTCATATTCTGGAGGGGAGCGTGAGCCGCAGCCCCGGCCATGTCCGGGTCGGTGCCGATCTCATCGAGGTCAACACAACGCCCCATGCCTGATGAGATCACGCCGATGAGCGGCTTCTTCGAGGAGGTGCAACGGCGCAAAGTTTACCGCGTCGCGGTCGCTTACGTGGTGGCGGCGGGCGGCATACGATCCGAGATGATCCGCGCTTCGAACCCGTGCGACAAAAATTCAGTGCGAAGTTTTAGCGTCGCGCTCATCGCCCTCGTTTGCGGCCTGACGAGTGCTCATGCGCAGTGGTCGATTCGTTCCGCGAAGTCGGAGTTCTCGAGCGGGCGATCGGTTGAACATCGCACGATCGCGCTCGCGACGGCTGAGACGGAAGCGACGGTCGAGCTCGCTCTCTTCTCGCCAAAAACCTCGACGCTGCGGGTGATCAATAATCCTGATCAGAGCGACTCGCTCGCTGATGCGATGGAGCGGGAGAAGTGCGTTGCAGGCGTGAATGGCGGTTACTTCGATCCGAACTACGCGCCGGTAGGATTGATGATCAGCGATGCGCGCGTTGTCATGCCGCAGCAGAAAGCGCGGCTGCTCAGCGGCGTGGTGAGCGCAACGCGGGATCGCGTTCTCGTGCAGCGGGCAGCGGAGTTTTCGATCAAGACAAAGCCGACCGCGGCCCGGCAGTGCGGCCCGTTTCTTCTCGATCAGGGCAAGCCAATCGTCGGGCTGAACGACACGCGGACCGCGCGGCGTACGTTCGTTGCGACGCTGGCTGATGGCAGGGCGGCGATTGGTTATTGCTCCTACGTGACGCTCGCGCAGCTCGCGGCCCTGCTCGCCACGCCGGAATTGAAGATCCAGCGCGCGATGAACCTCGATGGGGGATCGTCGAGCGGCTTTTGGTTCGCCGGGGAGAACGGCGTCTTCCAGATTCGCGAACAGAAGACGGTGCGCGATTTCATCGCGATCGCGCCGAAGTAAATCGCGGTCGAAATCGACCGCGTGGTCGCTGATGTTCCGGGCATGGCAATCTTCGGCGGCTTCCGGCTGAACGGCGGCGACTTCTTCTTCGGCGAACTTCGTGGCGAGCGAGTTCATCGCCTAACGAGTGCTCCGTGGGACGGCGGTGAAACGGACGGAACGGATTACACGTTAGGCGAACTGACGATCGATCTTCCGGTGCCTTCGCCGAGCAAGTTGATCGCAGTCGGATTGAACTACGCCGAGCACATCGCGGAGATGAAACGCACGCCGCTCGGCACGCCGTTGATTTGGTTCAAGGCGCCGAGCTCGCTCCTGCCGCACGACGGCACAATCGAGATCGCGTTTGCGGAACATCAGACGCACTACGAAGGCGAGCTCGCGATCGTGATTGGCCGTCGTGCGAAGAACGTTTCTCGCGCGCACGCGCTCGATCACGTTTTCGGCTACACGGCGGCGGAAGACATCAGCGATCGCGACCTGCAGAACGCGGAGAAGCAGTTCGGGCGCGCAAAATCTTTCGACACCTACACGCCGCTTGGGCCGTTCATTCACAGCGAGGTTGATGTGAGCGATCTCGAGCTGACGCTGCGGCAAAACGGCGCCGTGCGGCAACAGACGCGCACCTCCCAAATGATCTACCCCGTGTCCGAAATCGTCTCATTTGCCAGCCAGCAGCTCACGCTCATGCCGGGGGATGTGATCCTGACCGGAACACCGTCGGGCGTTGGTCCGATTCACGACGGCGACCAACTCGAGCTCGCGATTGGCGATTGGCCGCCGTTGCGCAATCGCGTGGCCGTCGCGCAGAAAAGTAGCTGATGAAGCATTTACTACGTCCGCCGTTACATCCCGGTAACGTGTGTGCTGCGAAATACGTGTGTGACTCCTGCGGGAACCGAACAGCCAAAGAGCATTGCGAAAACTTTTCCTCGACTCGCTGTTCGACTCTTGAGGATAGATAACGAGCAACGTCATCAAGAATCCGGCCTGGTAACTAGCCTTTCGAACAACCCTATGAAAAAACTCCTCACTGCTTCTGTCTGCGCCGCGGCACTGCTCGCGCTTCCTGCGTTTGCGCAAAACCCTGCGCCTCCCGCAACCACCACCTCGCCCGCTGGTACCGCGCCCGCTGGCGCGCCCGCGACTGGAACGATGCCGACGGGCAGCGTTGGACCAGGCGCGATGCAAAACGGCACCGCACCTGTCGTTGCTCCGACTGCGCCTGGAACTCAACCCGGAACACCCGGCATTGTGCCGGCACCCGGATCGACGCCATCAAACGCCGCCGGCATGGCGCCGGCCGCGCCCGCAGCCGCTTCACCCGGTGCATCCGCTGCAGCGGGCGGACCGGAGAAGCCGAAAGAAACCGGCAACTTCATCATCGATAACTTCCGCAAGGGCGGCCCGATCATGTGGCCGATTCTGATCGTGTCCGTGATCGGTCTCGCGGTCGTAGTCGAACGTATTTTCTGGTGGCTCGGCCGCTGGATGCGCCGCGACCCGAAACGCATCGAAAAGGTCTTCACCGCGATTGAAAACGGCGATGTCGCCGAAGCTTCGCGCCTCTCCCGCGGTTCGCGCGATCCAGTCCTGCGCATGATGTGGAATGGCTTGAATCACCAGCACGCGTCGCTGCAAGGCGCGCTCCAGGTCGCAGCCGGTATCGAAATCAAGCGTGCCGGTCGCTTCCTCGTCGTCATGGACACGCTCGTTACGCTCGCGCCGTTGCTCGGTCTGCTTGGCACGATCACCGGTCTGATGCGTTCGTTCAGCTTCCTCGGAAACGAAGAGCTGGCGGTGCAGGCGGTCACCGGTGGTATCGCGGAAGCGCTCATCGCGACGGCGTGCGGTCTGGGCATCGCGATTTTCGAGCTCGTGCCGTTTAACTTTTTCACCTCTCGCGTGTCTAACCTTGAGTTCGAATTGCAGACCGCTGCGACGAATCTCGAGGTCATGTTGGAAGCGCAGAACGCCGCCGGCCGGCGCGATGTGGACATCACCGCGATGACGAAGTAGCTGCGGGCGAAAGACCGACATGGAAGTCTCTTCCCCAATCCCAAAGAAGCACGCGCGGATCGAGATCATTCCGCTGATCGACATCATGTTCTTCCTGCTCGCCAGCTTCATGATGGTGAGTCTGAGCCAGACCACGATGAAAGGAATCAAGGTGGCGCTGCCTTCAGGAAGCTCAGGGCAGACGCAATCGAAGAAGGATTACTACAGCTTCTCGGTTGACCGGGACGGCTTCATCTACTGGGACAAAATCAAAATTAACTACGAAGACGTGGTGCCGCGCTTGAAGCCTATTTACGCGGAGTGGGCCGCGAATAAGGATCGGCCGGAACCGAAGATCTTCATCCGCGGAGATCGCGAAGCGCTCCACGGCAATGTGACACGCCTGCTCGACCAGATTCGCTCGACCGGATTCACGAAGATTGCCTTCGAGATCAAGAGCGAGGCTTCGAAGGGCGTGCCCGCACCAGGACAATAACGGTATGGTAGACAAACCAGGGCCACTCCTCTACAAACCCGCACCGCGCTGGCAGGTAATTGCCGCGCTGAGCGGCGCCATTGCGATTCACGGCTTGGCCGCGGTCATCGCGGGCATTCACAAAGAAGAACCGCCAGCCGATCTCACCGCGATACCGGAAGCGGTCGCGGAAGTGACATTCGAACAGGCAGCTCCCGAGCCCACGCCTCCACCGGAGGAGATGGAAGAGCCGGAGCCAACTGAGCAGCCGCCGGAACCGACTGAGGTGCCGGAGTTCGTCGAAGAAAAGCCGACGCCAAAGCCGAAGACGGACAAGCCGACGAAACCGATCGCTCCAATCGCGCGTCCGAAACCCGCTGGCGTGCCGAGCGCAGGTCCGATGTCGATGTCGTCTGCCAAGGCGGTCGCAGTGAGCGCGCCTCGCCCTGAGTACCCGTACGAAGCACGGCGTTCCAAATTAACCGGCAGCGGTGTGTGCGTGATGACGGTCGATCCTTCCACCGGCTCGGTGACGAGCGCAGAGATGGCGACGAGCACGGGCAGCCCTATTCTCGACAACGCCGCGACGAGCGCGTTCCGCAGATGGCGGTTCAAGCCGGGAACGGTTTCGAAGGTGCGAACGCCAATCACGTTCACGATGACCGGAGCGCAGTTCTAAGGAGACACCAACATGAGAGTGCGTTCCCCACTTCCGAAAAAACACGCGCGGATCGAGATCATTCCGTTGATCGACATCATGTTCTTCCTGCTGGCCAGCTTCATGATGGTAAGCTTGAGCCAGACGCACATGAAGGGCATTCGCGTGAACCTGCCGGCGGCAAACGCGCCGCCGCCACCGCCGAATCAACCGAAGGATTACGTGGCGATCCGCGTTACGGAAGGCAACCTCGTTTACTTCGATAACGCGCCGGTCGCTGAGGACCAGGTCCTGCCGCGGCTCTATCAGCTCTTCGAGCAGAACCACAACGTGAAGGTCTCGCTCAGTGCGGAGCAGAACGCGTTGCACGGTGACGTGATCAACGTGCTCGACAAGGTTCGTTCAGCCGGCATCGACAAGATCGGTTACCAGATCAAAACGGCGAGTCCGACCGGTGCTGCAGGAACGGTCCCGCCGTAGCACTGGACGCGAACGTTTGTTTAACTTTGAGGGCGGCGATCTTCGCCGCCTTTTTTGTTTTCGCGCAGGTAGTCGAGCAGTTGTGCGGCGGCTCGGGCACGATGGCTGATAGCGCTTTTCACTGCATCGCCAAGCTGCGCGAACGTCTGCTCGTATCCCTCCGGCACGAAGACGGGATCGTAGCCGAAGCCGTTCCAGCCGGCGGCGCTGTCCGCGATCCGGCCACGCACAACTCCGTCGAAGGTCGCGACGGTCTCTCCGTTTTCCGACAGCGCGAGCACGCAACGAAACTGCGCCGCGCGGTCTGCGCCTCTCATCGTGGCGAGAAGCTTCGCGACGTTCTCGTGGTCGCTCGCGTGTTCGCCAGCGTAGCGTGCCGAAAACACGCCCGGCGCCCCGCCTAACGAGTCGACTTCGAGCCCCGAATCGTCCGCCACAACAAGACCCGGCACGATCCGCGAGATCGCTGTCGCCTTGAGGATCGCGTTCTCGGTAAACGTCGCGCCGGTTTCTTCGACCATGGCGAGACCGGGAATGCTCGTTGCATCTCGCACCGTGAACTCAGAGCCCGTCAGCGCGGCGAACTCGCGGGTCTTAAGCGCGTTCCGAGTGGCGAGCAAGACGAACTGCATCCGGGTTATTTGCTCCGAGGAAAAATTCTGTCTATCTCTGCCGATGAGCGAACGCCGCAAAGCTTATCCATTTGATCAGATCGAGCCGAAATGGCAGACGATCTGGGACGAGCGCCGTTCTTTCCACGCGCTGAATCCCGGCGAGGAGGGCTTCGATGCCGCGAAGCCGAAATACTACGTCCTCGACATGTTCCCGTATCCGAGCGGCGCGGGTTTGCACGTCGGACATCCCGAGGGTTACACCGCCACTG
>JALZAD010000034.1 GCA_030948555.1 Verrucomicrobiota bacterium
GTGGACGCCGCCACGTGCTTCTGGTAAAAACGACGTTCGTGTTTTCCTCCAGTGACGGCGCCGCAGCCGACCCCGCAGTTTCGGCGGAGGAGAAGGATTTTCTCGCCTCCCTTCAGCTCGCATCCAACGGCCAAATACACACAGATGTCGCCGCAGCGCTCCCGGCGATTTACGACGAACTGCGACGCCTCGCGGGAGGATACCTGCGCGATGAACGCGCGGGGCATACGCTGCAACCAACTGCGCTCGTGCACGAGGCTTACCTGCGCCTGCTCGACCAGAATCAAATAGATCCGGCGAACCACGCCCAACTCGTCGGCATGGCCGCGCGCATGATGCGGCGCATCCTGATCAACCACGCGCTCGCTCGCACGGCAGCAAAACGCGGCGGCGAAGATGTGGTTCGTCTGACGCTCGACGATGCACTCGATTTCTACGAAGAGCGGGATCTCGGCGTGCAAGCAGTCGATGAAGCGCTGCGCGACCTGGAAAAGCTCGACCCGCAACAAGCGAAGATCGTTGAGCTGCGCTTCTTCGGCGGCCTCACGATTGAAGAAGTCGCGCACGCGCTCGCCATTTCCGTGGCCAGGGTGAAGCGCGAGTGGGCCACGGCGAAGCTTTGGTTAAAGCTGCGGCTAAGCGACGCGGCCTAACGACTGGTGAAACCGGACGCGAGGGAAACGTCCGAAGCCACCGCTACGCGTTGGCGGCAGGTGAAAGAGATTTTGGCGGACGCGCTCGAGATCGAGGATCACGCCACGCGCACGGCATTTCTCCAGCGAGCGTGCGGCGGCGACACGACGCTGCAGGCGGAAATCGAACTGCTCCTTGCCCAGGATGCGAACGAGATGGATTCGTGCGCCGATTTCGTCAGCCGTGATGATGAGACTACCAACGTTGGTCGCCGCTTAGGCGCCTATCGAATCGCGCGCGAAATTGGACGCGGCGGGATGGGCGCCGTTTATCTGGCGGAACGGGCCGATGGCGAATTTGAGAAGCATGTCGCGATCAAGCTGTTGAAACGCGGCACGGATACAGACGAAATCCTGCGGCGTTTCCGCGCGGAGCGCCGCATGCTGGCGCGCCTCGATCATCCGAACATCGCGCGTCTCCTCGATGCCGGAACGACGGACGATGGGTTGCCCTACTTCGTGATGGAGCATGTGGACGGCGCGCCGATTACAGACTTCGCGAGGACGCAAAACCTCTCGATTCCCGATCGGCTTGCGCTCTTCCTGAAAGTCTGCGGCGCGGTCGAAGCGGCGCACACTAACCAAGTCATCCATCGCGACCTGAAGGCGAGCAACATACTCGTTAGGCCGGACGGCGAACCGAAGCTGCTCGACTTCGGGATTGCGAAACTGCTCGGGCCCGCGGAAGACGCGATCCTTCTCACGCTCACGGAGCAACGTCGCCTCAGCCCAGCCTGCGCATCGCCGGAGCAGGCGCGCGGCGAAGGCGTCACACCGGCGAGCGACGTGTATGCGCTGGGCGCGCTCCTTTATGAATTGCTGACCGACACCAGCCCGCATCGTTTCTCGCACGCGCAGCCGAGCTCGGAGGAGATTGCACGCGTCGTCTGCGCAGTGGAAGCAGTCCGGCCCAGCCTCGCGGCGGCGAACACGGAACGGCGACGGCAGTTGCGCGGCGACCTCGATGTTATTGCGCTCACCGCATTACGGAAAGAACCCGAACGCCGGTACGCGTCTGTTGCCGCGCTTACAGATGACGTGCGGCGTCATCTCGACGGTAGACCCATTCGCGCGCGTAAGAACACGACATCGTACGTGGCGCGGCGGTTCGTACGTCGCAATGGCAGACGGATCGCCGGTGCCGTCGCGCTTTCGGCAATCGGTCTTCTGCTCGGCTTCGTTCTTTTCCGTTCAGCGAGTCAGCCGAGGATCGCAACAACTACGCCGAAACTCGCCGCGGCCGATAATCCAGATGAAGCGACCCACGATCCCGAAGCTCGTCAGCTCTTCCTGCGGGCCCGGACACTGGTTTACGAATTCGGCACCGGCCCGAAATTTCATGAATGCCTAACGAGTGCTGTGCGTCTGCTGGAACAGGCCACGACGCGCGACCCGAATTTCGTGCTCGCTTACTCGCTCTTGGCTGAAGCGCACCTCTATCTTTACGAGCGT
>JALZAD010000051.1 GCA_030948555.1 Verrucomicrobiota bacterium
GAGTGGCAATCGCGCCACCGCCACCACCGCGGCCGGACGAGAAAAACCTGAGCGATCACCTGATGTTCTACCTCGAAGTCCACGAGGATTGTGTCGTGGCCAGCTCCAACTGGGCGGAACGCGCACGCTACACGCTGGGTGTGCCGTTTGTGACGTGGACCCCGGCCGAGGCGGAGTCGCTTCGTTAGCTAGAAATCGAGCGGCAGCTTCGTCGGATCCTCGATGCATTCCTTGAGGCGAACGAGGAACGTGACGGCCTCTTTCCCATCGACCGCGCGATGATCGTAGCTCAGCGCGAGATACATCATGGGGCGCGCTTCGACTTTGCCGTTCACGACCACAGCGCGTTCCATGATTTTGTGCATGCCGAGGATTCCACTCTGCGGCGCGTTCAAGATCGGCGTGCCCATGAGGGAGCCGTAAACGCCGCCGTTTGAGATCGTGAAGGTGCCGCCCTGCAGGTCCTCGATCGTGATCTTCCCTTCGCGCGCTTTGGTCGCGTAGTTCGCAATATCGCGCTCGAGATCGGCAAAGCTCTTCTTGTCCGCATCGCGGACGACCGGGACGATCAGCCCGCGCTCCGTCCCGACCGCGACGCCGATGTCAAAAAAGTGATTCTGGATGAACTCATCGCCTTCGATCCGGCCGTTGATCGCGGGCGAAGCTTTCAAGCCTTCGACCGCCGCTTTGATGAAGAACGACATGAAACCCAGCTTCGCGCCGTTCTTCTTCGTGAATTCATCCTGCCGCTCCTTGCGCAGCTTCATCACGGCGGACATGTCGCACTCATTGAACGTGGTCAGGATCGCGGCCGTGTGCTGCGCCATGACGAGCTGCGCTGCGATCTTGCGCCGGAGCGGCGACATCTTCTTGCGCGTGAAGCGATCGTTCGAGGATTGCGATGCTTCGGGCTGAGCGGGCGGCGTAGTTTGCGGCGTCGACGTGACGCGGTTCTGCGCCGCGTTCACGGCGTCGGCTTTCGTTAGGCGACCGCCCTTGCCTGTGCCGCTGATGCTCGAAGGATCGAGATGTTCTTCTTCGACAACGCGGCGCACCGCAGGGGAAAGCACATCCGCGTTCGGCGATTTCTTTTCGCCCGCGATCGGCGCGTCGGCGCGGTTCGGATCCGGCTTTTCCTCGACCGCAGTCGGCGTCGCGCCAGTCGCTGCTCCGGACGGAGCCTGCGCCTTTTCGTCGATCGTCGCGACCACTTCGCCGATCTTCACCTCCTGACCTTCAGCCGCGATCGTCTTGAGAACGCCGCCCGTCTCCGCGGCGACTTCGGTGGAAACCTTGTCGGTCTCGAGCGTGAAGAGCGGCTCGCCCGCATTGACGTGTTCGCCCGTCTTCTTGTGCCAGACGGAAACGACACCGCTGGTGATCGATTCACCAACCGCAGGGATCTTCACTTCGATGCTCATGGGCGCGTTACTATGCGTAATCGCGCGCCGCGGTCGAACTGAACGTCACGCAAGTCGCGTCGCTCACGGTGCACCCGCGAGGCTCGCGCGGTAGAACCTGCGCGCGAAACTGCCAGCGTTCGTGTCGGAGAACTGCCAGACCGAGGTGTCGAAGGTGCGGCTCGCGAGCGGCGTCCACGTCTTAAGATCAGTGGAGGCCAATACGATGACGGTTTGACCCGGCCGCGCGTGGACGTCGAAACGCGCACCTCCGGCATTCACCGCGAGCGACGACGCATCGATCGAAGGAGCTTGTGTGCTCGCGGAAACATTCACGCGCTGGGGCGCATACAGGTAGCGGGTATGGCCATTGTCGCTCAGCCGCGCGCCGACAAAGTACGTTCCCGCGGGCGTAAGCGCGTTCACGCTCGGCGCGAGCATCTGCACGAGAACGGCGTTCGTGCCGCTCTTCGCGAGCGCCCACTGACCGGCCGCGATCTCATTTCCGTTGTACGGATTCGCGTCCGGATCAAGGAACACATCTGCGGCGATCTGCCCCGCGGCAGTCGAGCCCGTTTGGTAATAGAGCGTCGCATCGAACGATCCGCCGGGCTCAATCGTGCTCGCGTCATTACGCAGGAAGCGAATGGGATTCGGCCACGAACCCGCGTTCGTCGACAACGCGGTGCGGTTCGCCGCGATGCCGCAGCCGATATTCCAGAAACGGTTGAATCCATCATTGATCCGGCCGTTGCCGATCCCCGCCGGCTCCAGGTTGCTCAGCCGATCTCCGCCGCCGATCAGGCTGAAGACGAACCCTGCGCCCGCGCCGAACGTTTCGGGCGAGGTCCACCACGTATTCCGTTGCGTGGCGGTGATCGTCGCCTGCGTGTCGCTCGCGGGCGTCGCGAGGTCGATCGTGCCGTGATACCAAAGATGGACGTCGCTGTGCGTTGAAGTGTAGCCGCCGTTCAGGTCGAGCAGCTTGCGGTTGTAAGCGCCGAAGACCGATTGGCCATTCGGCGTGAACAACCCGTCGCCCATCGTCTGCCAGAAATTGTCCGCGTAAAGGACGTTTGCCCAGCTCGTGACCGCGGCATCGCCGAACTGCGCGACCGGCCGCGGATCGAGCGTGCTGACGTGATCAACCCAGACGCCCTGCGCGCCGAGGAGCCGCGCCATTTCGGTCATGACCGACCCACCGCGGCTATGCCCGATGAAGTGCAAGGGCAGCTCGCCTAACGAACGGCCGCCGAGTTCCGGAAGGAGCGTGCTCGAGAGAACCGCGTTCACCGCGGTCTGCGCGACTGTCGTGGTAGAGGTTCCGTTACTCGAGAGCGTCGACCAATCGAGTTTCACCACGATCTCGCCGGAGTCCGTCTGCGCCGGCGGCACTCCGCCGATCAAACTAGCCGCGGCGACATACTGGCCGGAGCCGTTGCGCGTGATCGAGATCTCGTAGCAGCTGTAGTTCACGCCTGGGAAACCGGGATAGCCGCCGATCTTTCCCGCCATGGGAATGATCCAGTCGGTCACGTTTCCCGCAAAGCCGTGGGTGATGATGGTCACCCCGCCGGAAAACGCTTGAGCCGCGCAGGCCAGGGTGAGCAGCGTGATCGCGAGTATCCGTTTCACCGCGCTGACGCTGTCACACTCGCGCCAGAGAGATCGAGCCGAAACTTAAATTGCGAACGCGTCCGCGATCAGCTGCGCCTGTTCGCGTTTGTGCAAGGTGAGCGCCCCGACCGCCGGACTCGCGCTCGCCTCGCGACCCGCATACGCGATGTCGCGACCGAAGAGCTTCCGCAGGCGCGGCTCGATGAAAGACCACGCGCCCATGTTCTGCGATTCTTCCTGGCACCAGACCAACTTCACGTCCGTGGAGTAGGCACCGATGAGTTCCTGCAACCGCTCCTCGCGTAGCGGATAAAGCTGCTCGACCCGGATGATCGCGGCGCTGGCGAGGTTCTGTTCCTTCCGATAATTCAGCAGGTCATAGTAGACCTTGCCCGAGCAAAGGATGGCCCGCTTGATCTCGTTAGGCGCGAGGTCGTCCGCGACAATTTCATGAAACTTCCCGCTCGTGAAATCCTCCGCCCGGGAAGTTGCATGCTCCGCGCGCAAGAGACTCTTCGGCGTCATAATGATGAGCGGTTTCGCGAAGTCGCGCCGCTTCTGCCGCCGCAACACGTGGAAGTACTGCGCGGGTGTGGTGAGGTTGCAGACCTGGATGTTGTTCTCCGCGCAGAGCTGGAGAAAGCGCTCGAGTCGGGCGCTGGAATGTTCCGGCCCCTGGCCTTCGTAGCCGTGCGGCAGAAGCATCACGATGCTGCTCGGTCGTTGCCACTTTGATTCCGCCGAGACGATGAACTGGTCGATGATCGGCTGCGCCCCGTTCGCAAAGTCGCCAAACTGCGCTTCCCAAAGGCAAAGCATGTCCGGGTAATCGAGCGAGTAGCCGTAATCGAAACCGAGCACCGCCGCTTCCGAGAGCAGGCTGTTGTAGATGCAAATCTTGGCCTGCTTTGGCGCAAGATTCAGCAGCGGGATGTAGGGCTGTGCGGTCTTCGCATCGTAGAGCACAGCGTGCCGGTGACTGAACGTGCCACGTCGCACATCCTGACCCGACAATCGAACGGGCGTGCCTTCGAGGAGCAGCGAACCAAAAGCGAGCGCCTCCGCGTAGCCCCAGTCGAACGGCCCGCCTTTCTCAAAAGCTTCACGGCGTTGATCGAGCACGATGCGCTTGATCTTCGGCAGGACGTTGAAGTCCTCCGGCACGCGCGTCAGGCCGTCGACGATCTGCTTGAGCATCTCGGGCGAGATCGCGGTCGCGGGCGATTCCGCGGTGTACTTCGGCTGAAAGACAGCGGTCGATTCGTTGAACTTCGACTTCCCGTTGCCCTTCTCTTCTTCGATCGCTTTGACCTCCTGCAACGTCATGTCCAGGAGCAGCTGGAATTCCGTTTCGAGCGAAGCCGCGTCGTCTTCCGTGATCACGCCGGAGCTCAGCAGCTCTTGTTTGTAGAGCTTGCTTACCGACGGCCGTTTGC
>JALZAD010000112.1 GCA_030948555.1 Verrucomicrobiota bacterium
GTCAGCTGGGCAATGCATTGCGCGAAGCGAAGTCCGATCTCGGCAAGCTCGTCACGATGGAGATGGGCAAGATTATCGCCGAAGGCGAAGGCGAAGTGCAGGAGATGATCGACATCTGCGACTTCGCCGTCGGGCAATCGCGGATGCTTTATGGCCTGACGATTCAATCCGAGCGGCCGAGTCATCGGCTCATGGAGCAATGGCATCCGCTGGGCGTTGTCGCCATCATCTCGGCCTTTAACTTCCCGGTCGCGGTCTGGTCCTGGAATGCTGCGCTCGCCGCGGTTTGCGGCGACTCGACGATCTGGAAGCCGAGCGAGAAGACGCCGCTCACTGCGATCGCAGTAATCAAAATCGCGGAGCGTGTTTGCCGTCAGACCGGCGCTGATCCGGCCATCTTTTCGTTGTTGGTCGGCGATGGTCCGAGCATTGGCCAGAAGCTCGCGGCGGATCCGCGGATTCCGCTCGTCTCCGCCACCGGTTCGACGCGCATGGGCTTCGACGTCGCGAAGACGGTGCACGGCCGGCTCGGCAAAAGCATTCTCGAGCTCGGCGGAAACAACGCGCTCATCGTCTCGCAATCTGCCGACCTCGATATGGCCGTGCGTTCAATCTTCTTCGGCGCGGTCGGCACTGCGGGGCAGCGTTGCACCTCGACGCGGCGCGTCATCGCGCACGAGTCGGTCATGGACAAACTGCGCGAGCAATTGCTCAGCGCGTATAAGTCGATGCGCATCGGCAATCCGCTCGAACGCAGCACGCTCGTCGGTCCGCTGATTGATCCGGGCGCGGTCGACAACGTGCAGGAATCAATCCAGCGGGTGAAGAGCGAAGGCGGTGAGATTCTTTTTGGCGGTGAGAAGCTCGACAATGAAGGCGGCTGCTACATGCGGCCTAGTTTCGCGACTGCGCGACATGAGTTCGAGATCGTGAAGCACGAGACGTTCGGGCCGTTGCTCTACCTCATGAGCTACGGCGATTTCGATGAGGCGCTCACGATGCACAACGACGTGCCGCAAGGATTGAGCTCCGCGATTTCCACCAACGACATGCGGGAGGCAGAGAAGTTCCTCAGCGGCATGGGAAGCGACTGCGGCATCGCGAACGTCAACGCCGGCACGAGCGGCGCGGAAATCGGCGGCGCATTTGGGGGCGAGAAGCAAACCGGCGGCGGACGCGAGAGCGGCAGCGATTCCTGGAAGAGCTACATGCGGCGGCAGACGAACACGGTGAATTTCTCGACCGAGCTTCCGCTCGCCCAAGGCATCACGTTCGGCGACGACGCCGGCAGCGCGACGGCCTAACGAGTATTCGGAACGTCGTCGGCGAGGCCGAGCAATTCCCAGCGTTGCAGCGCGATCGGCACGTTGCCGTTCTTCCAGACAAAGTCGTGGAAGGCGCGCAGATCGAATTTGTCGCCCTGCTTCACGCGCGCTTCGGCGAGCAGTTTGGTGATCTGTAATTTGCCGATCTGGTAGGTGATCGCCTGGCCTGGACCGGTCGCGAACGCGATCGCTTCCTGGCGCGCGGTTGCCGCATCCATCGGCACGGTTTCCTCGAGATATTTCGCCGCTTGCTCGAGCGTGAAATCGCCGAGCGCGAGTCGCACATCGACTTCCACGCGCAGCGCGCGCAGTCGCATGAAGTTGTAGATGATCTCGCGCGTGTGCGGGCTGTCGTCGAAGAGCCCGGCCTGCAACATCATCTCCTCGGCATAGAAGCCGATGCCTTCATTCGCGCCGGAGTCGTAGTAGCTACGACGAATCGGGTCCTCATGTTTCCACGAGAGACAGAGCTGAAAGTAGTGACCCGGGATTCCTTCGTGCACCGTGAGCGGTCGCGGATCCTGCGCCGTCGCGCGCATGAAGTAGCCGGCCTCCGGCGAAGGTGGATTCACGTAGCGAATGCAATTCTCCTTCAGGCGCGAAGCCGAAGTGAAGTCGTCGACTTCGCCGAAACCTTCGAGCGCGCGCAGATATTCAGGCATCACGCGCAACGTATAATGCTGCACCCAATTGGGAACGCTTAGCACGCGGCGCTTCTCGAGAAACTCGCGGATCGATGATTCTTTCGCGGCCGCTTGTTTGATCCAGCTGTCGGTCTCCGTCGCGAGCGGAAGCGGCGGCACATCTTTGTTGCGGTTCTTTTCCTCAGCTTCAAAGGCGACCGCGCGGTTCCATTCCTGCCGACCCATGGCGAGCAACTCCTCCGGCGAGTAGGGCACGAGCGCGACGTTCCGCAGAAAGTAGATGTAGGCTTCGCGACCGAGCGCTGTCTTCTCGGACAAGGTGGGCAGGCGTTCTGCGAGGAATGCGCGGAAGTGTTCGAGCGCGGCAATCGCGCGATCCGTCGGATCCTTGAGCTCTTGCTCCTTCAGCGTCGTGACAGGCCGCAGCGACGTCGCCATCTTCTGCAGTCGTTCGCGAATGCCGTCCAACGCCTGAATCGTGACCGTCGCGAACGGAGCCGGAACACGATCGAGGTTCTCCTCCGCCTGCTGAAGAATCGACGGGATGTTGTCGATTCGCGCCAGGATCTCGCGACTGCGCGCCTCGTCGTAGGGGCCGGGAATGACGAGCGCCTCGACCAGCGGCGTTAAGGTTTGCTCGAGGTAGAAGTTCGGATCGCGTTGCCAACGCGGGTTTACTTCAAGTTCCCAGCGCACGCGCGCTAGCGCAGAACCGATCAGCCGATAGTCGACCTGTTGCGGCACTGCCCAGCCGCTGACTTCGAGTTGCTTCCAGCGGTTCTCGAATTTACCCAGCTCCTGACGACGCGCCTCGACTGCGGCGTGCGACCAATCGCGCACGAGGCCCGGTGGACGTTCGAGGCGGTTCACATCATCGCCCGTGAACGGCGCGTTTTGCACACGCCAGGTCCAGAAATCGTTCGCCAGCCTAACCAGTGGTTCGTTCGCCTGCGGCTCAGCCGAAGCGAAGCTCGCGGCGAGAATCAGGCACAGACTGAGGCAGAGGCGATGGATGACAGTGGGAAGGATTTGCACAAGAGTATCGGCGTTATGACGACAGCCACCCTGGAGAACAGCAGAGCAAGTGCAGCCGAGTCACGCTTCGAATGGCCGCTCTGTTATGAAGCGGAGAACTTCATCCTCAGCCGCATCGACGCTTTTACGCAGCAGAACAGCTTCGCGCGCAATCTCGCGACGCGGATGCGCGATGAGACCGGCACGCTGATTCTTGATTGGACCGATTACCTGTTGCTGCCCGCGTCGGACGAAGCGGAGCTGCGCGCCACCGGCTATACCGACGATCCACTGGCCGATGCGCCGGACGCGCAGAAGCAGCTCTGGCATCCGGAAGCGATGTTGCCGCGCGTCCTGGTCGCACCAACCAATGCGAAGTATCCCCTCGCCCTCGGCATTCGACCGGAAGACATCGCGATCTTTGCCGGTGTGCATGGCCTAACGAGTGAGATCGAAGGGGCGCCGCTCTCGCGTTTTCGCCGCCTGCTGATTTCAGAAGAGAACGGAACGCGCTTCGAAGCGATCGAACGCCGGGCGTATCGCGGTTACATGCCGGCCGAGCCGGATCGGAAATCGTTTCTCGCCGCGCGTGAGCTTTGGCAGACGCGGCGCCGTGTTTGGGATGACGATCTGCAAGGGATGAAGGACGGGCTCCAGCGGATCACGCAGATGGTCGCGCTCGTCGGGCAGGACCTCGCGTGTCATCTCGTCTTCGAGGAGGAGCGGCGTTACTGGCAGAAGAGGAATCGCGCGGGCACGGAACAGAAGCGGCGCCAGGACTCGTTAGGCTTGGGTTGGGCGAATCATGATCACCACACCTTCCGCTCCTCGCGCGAGTGCTTCGTTGACCTGATCAAAGCTTGGGACCTCCTCGGCTTCCATCGTCGCGAGCGCTACTACGCGGGTGCGCAGGCGGGCTGGGGTGCGCAGATCGTCGAGCAGCCGATCGAAGGCATCATCATCTTCAACGACGTCGATTTGAATCCCGACGAAGTCGAGGTCGACTTCTCGCGTATGCCGCTGCCTGCGCAGCCGAAGCTCGGCACGATTGGACTCTGGTGCGGCTTGCACGGCGAGAGCTTCCTCGAAGCGGGCATGCATCATCTCGAGTGCCGCTTTGATCACGCACTGCTGCGCGATCAGCTTGCCTCGGAAGGGATCAACACGATGAAGCCGTTCTCGGATTTTCCATTCTTGAAGCAAGCCTTCACCGAAGGTGAACGCTGGCGGGTGCGGCAAATGCGCGCCGAACGTCTCCACACGAACGGCTCGATTACCGATGCGCAGTTCGATGAGTTTGTGAAGAACGGCGCGATTGGCAGTCACCTTGAAAACCTGCAGCGCAAAGGCGGCTTCAAGGGCTTCAACCAGCACGCGGTCAGCATCATCATCGCGGAAACGGATCCGCGGAAGCAGCAGGCGCATTAGATCCGCGCGCGTCATCCTGAGGCTGGCGCAGCGCGCCGAAGGATCTCGCCCACTTGCGAGAGACTTTCTTCAACGGAATAGTGTCGCCCGCAGTCGCGCTCCAGACCTGTCGTTTGAGAACGCGCGAGAACCTTTGCGAGATCCTTCGCCGTCTGCGCGGCTCAGGATGACACGTTGTTAACGACAAGGAGCAAACAGAACTATGGAACCCGTATACATCATCGGCGGCGGCCGCACCGACTTTAAGCGCAACCTGAAGAAGGAAGGCAAAACGATCCGGCATTTGATTATCGAAGCCGGGCAGAAGGCGATCGCGGA
>JALZAD010000121.1 GCA_030948555.1 Verrucomicrobiota bacterium
GGCTATCTCACGGCGGAGGCGTTGCTCGCGCACTTAGATCATGTTGGTGCGATGCTCGCGGAGGCGCTGAAGATGGCGGAGCTTATCCGGATCGAAGTACACGGACCAGCGGCGGAACTCGAGAAGCTAAAAGCGCCGCTGGCGCATCTCAAGCCTGCGTGGTTCACCTTGCAGTGCTAGTTCGCCCGGCGGCTACCTGGATTACTTAGCCGGTTCGAGATTATAGATCTCGACCAGCGCTACCCCAGCGCTGTCATTCTTACCTCGAACGATCGCGGTGTAACCGCCCGGCGGCAGCACGCGGTAGAGCGCAGCTTCGCGCGAGTCCCCCGGTGCATGACCGCTATCGACGATCTGTTGCTGCTGCGTGTCACTGCTCCAATCATCGTTGTTGGCGATCCGGGTTCCATTCCCGTCGTAGAGGTCCAGCGTTGGATCAACTAGCAAATCCGGGACATTATATTGCGCGAGGGAAGGACCTATCGCGCGAACAATCACCGCCGTGGCTTGATCGCCACCGACAGCGAAGCCGCCGATCATCACGTTATCGCCCGTTTCCACTCGGCCGCGGGTGGAAAGACTGCTGACGCGCGACGCGCTGTCGGGGCTAAGATCGTAGACCTGGACAAGTGCCACGCCGCTCGTGTTGTTCACTCCGCGCAGGATCGCGGTATAAGCGCCAGGATCAAGCGTCGCGACGATCGCTGCGTCGTGGTCGTCGGTCGGCGCGAGGTTCGCGTTAAGTATCTCGAGCCGGTTAGAGTTCCAGTTATCGTTCGCAGTCACCAGGCTGCCGTCCGCGGCGTGGAGTTCTAAGAGCGGATCTGGCAGCACGCCGGTTACCCCATAGTTCCGGAGCGATGGACCTATGGCACGCACGCCGACCTTCTTGGGCGCGCTGCCCTGGATGATGAAACCGCCGATCGGCACGTTGTCGCCTGTCTGGGCGCGCAGCCGGGTTGAAACGCTGAGAAGAGTTTTCGGCGGAGTCAAAGCATCGCTTAATCCGTAGCTGTAGAGCTTGGTCGGGGTTGAGTTCGCGAAAACAAAGAAAGCCGAGCTGCCGGGTTTAACGAGGATGTTATTACCTCCAGGAAGAGGGCCCGCATTATCGGGCAGGGTGACTGTCTTCGCCACGGTCCCTGTGGCGAGACGAATTACATCAATCACGTTTGTGTTCCGGTAGTCCTGAATGGCAAACAAGCCGTCGGGACTAAATGCCACCTCGCCGGCGTACCCGCTGACGGGAAGTCGGGCAACAGCTACATTGAGGTCGGCGGTCGAACGAAGCAGGGTTGGTTGTGGGGCGGAAGCACCGGAACCCTGAGCGGTAAAGGCGAGGAGTTTTCCATCAGGACTCAAGCTTAAAGAAGAGGCGTAGCCTCCGGTTGTGTCGAGACGTTGGACCAAGGCAGGCGCGGCAGCTGTGCTCAAGGCATACTTCGCGAGGCTTGGAGCAGTGACACCGATTTCACCAACGAAGAGCGTGTTTCGATCCGGGCTGACCTTGAACGTGATCCGGCCATAGCTCGTTCGCGGTAGGGGCGCGAACTGGCTGACTTCTGCACCGGTCTGCGGATCCATTCGGTGGACGAATCCGGGGACCGATAAGTCGCTGACGTAGAAGTAGCCGTCACCGCCTAGCTCAATCGCGCCCGGGGTAACTATGCCGGTGTGGAGATAGGGCGGCGCGATGAAAGTGACAGGGTCAAGCGGCGCGATGATGTGGACGTAAGGGAGTGTAAGGTAGAGCATCGAGCCATCGGGAGCGATGGTTACGCCGCCAATGGTCGTGTCGAAATTATACGTCCGGATGACGGCGAGTGACTCGGAGTCGATCACCTGAAGGCTGCTGCCACCAATGATCGCGTAGATTCGCGGGCGTACTGGATCCAGCAGCGGGAGCGGGGAACTACTAACTGGGAACGACTGCGTCTGGAGCGGCGGCGTGTAGCTTGGAGCCGAGAATACATAGAGGGTGACAAAGCCCTTGGCGTCACCGAGTGCGCCGCGAGCAGTAAGTTGCATCGAGTAGGAGCCGGTGATCTCCGGAACGCCGGTCAGCTGACCAGTGCTGCCATTTAAGTGTAGCCCGGCAGGCAGCGTACCAGAGGTGAAGGAGCTCGGACTGTTCGTCGCCGTGATCTGGTAAACGAAATTGCTCCCGACCTGCGTGTTCACAGAGGTAGCACTCGTGAGGTGAGGGGAGTTAATGATGATGTAAAGGTAGCCGGTTGCTTCGCCGTAGGCGGTTTGTGCCTTCAACGAGACAGAATAAGAGCCGGCCTGAGTAGCGGTGCCGGTGATCAGACCGGTGTTAGGATCGATCTGGAAGTTCGGCGGCAGGCCAACTGCGCTAAAGGAGCTCGCCGGATGCGTGCAGGTCACCTGAAAGGTGAACGTCTGTTGCAGCTCGATCGAAGGCACGGACGTTGCGCTATTGATGCTAGGGCCTGAGACCTGGATGCGGACTATGCCGCCAGCAATGGAGTTCGCGCCAGTTGCGGTCACGGTGACGGAATAGCTACCGATGTTTGCCGGTGTCCCGGAGATGATGCCGGTTGCGGGGTCGAGTGACAGCCCGGCCGGTAAGCCGGTCGCGCTGTAGCTGGTCGGGTTATTACTGGCTCTGATTTGATAGGAAAACGTGCCTCCGATCAGGACGGCGGGCGGCGAGGTGGTACTGGCGAGTGACTGTGGCTGCACCAGGAGGCTGAACGCGCCGGATGCGCTGCCACGCGCGCCCGTCGCTACGATGCTGACCTGGAACGTCCCGGTCGTGTAGCAACGGCCAGCAATCCGGCCGGTAGCTGGATCGATCTGTAGCTCGGGAGGCAACCCGGTTGCACTGAAGCTTGTAGGGCTGTTATCGGCTGTTACCTGGTAGTTAAATTGCTGACCGCTGGTGCTAAACTGCTGGTATTGCGCGCTGGTGATCTTGAAGCCGTAAAGCGCTCGTCCGCCTGCGATGTCGTCGTCCGCGAGCTGATCCAGATCCGAGATGATCGAGTTCATGATCGCGAGGACGTTCTGGCCATGTTGATCCGGATGATCCAGTCCGAGAACGTGACCGAACTCGTGGAGCGCAACGCGATGAAGGTCGTAGGTCGCGGTGGCGCCTGATCCTTGGATCGGACCGCGATAGGAGTTCCAGGTGCGGCGGTTATTGAAGATGACGTCGGTCTCGTTGAAGGAACTACCGGTGTGCCAGTAGGTCGTGACGGCTAGCGTTGCGGTGCCGAACGCGTCGCCGTAGATATCGTTCGCGAAAGTCACCGTGTTGACACCATCTTGCGCGGCAAGACCGGCGGCGTCGCCGGCCACGAGGAGCACTTTAGGCACGTAGGGATTCCAGATCGCGATCGCGTCGGCCGCCGAGGCGTTCCAGCTCGGGCTGCCATCCTGGAGAGGGATCTCCGGGCGGTTCAGGGCGAGGTGCAGGACGATTTGCGTCCCGTCTGTCCAACGATAGCCGTTGAAGGAATAGCCGAAGGCGCGTGATGAGAACGCGACGACCGCGAGCGCGAGAAAAAGGACTGAGAGCCAGTGTTGTCTGCGGAGGAACACGGCGCCGGTTTTACGCTGCTCGCGGGAAAGATTCAAGAGGATAGCCGCAAGCCCGAGCATGACCGGCTGTTCGCCCGGAGGGAAGTCTTCTTGTCTAGCGGCCAAGGGTAGAAGTCGCGACTCGTCTCCAGTGCGTAGAAGCGAAAATCGATTTGCTGCTCGCTCGTTCAAATGCTTAGTCCTGTGACCGCTTCGGCGGGCGCATGAACATTCACGAGTATCAAGCGAAGGAGTTGCTGCAGAAGTTTGGCGTCGCGACTCCCCCCGGAAAGGCGGTTCGAACGCCGGATGAAGCTGAGCAGGCGGCGAAGGAGCTCGGCACGGAAGATCTGGTCGTGAAGGCGCAGATCCACGCCGGCGGCCGCGGGAAGGGGACCTTCACCAACGGCTTCAAGGGTGGCGTGAAATTGTGCAAGTCGCCGGCCGAGGCGCGCGAGCTCGCGGAGAAGATGCTTGGGCAGACGCTGGTCACGCATCAGACCGGCCCGGCGGGCAAAGTGGTCAGCACGGTGCTCATCGCGAAGTCGGTCGAGATCGCGCGGGAGATCTACTTCGCCATTCTGGTCGATCGCGCAACCGGCGCGCCCATGATCGTGGCGAGCACGGAAGGCGGCGTGGAGATCGAGGCGGTGGCGGAGAAGTCGCCGGAGAAGATCATCCGCGAGCCGGTCGATCGCCTCGCGGGCATTCAACCTTACCAGACACGGAAACTGGCGAAGGAACTCGGCTTCGAGTCCGGACAGATTAAAGCGGCGTCAAAGCTGTTCGACGGGCTGTATCGGACTTTCATTGGCTTGGATTGTTCGATGGTTGAGGTGAACCCGCTGGTCGTGACCGACAAGGGTGAGGTGCTCGCGCTGGATGCGAAGTTCAACTTCGATGATAACGCGCTCTACCGGCACCCCGAAGTCGCTGCTTTGCGAGACGTTAGTGAAGAAGATCCGCGAGAAGTGGAAGCTTCAAAACATGGGCTGAACTATATCGGACTCGATGGAAACATCGCCTGCCTGGTGAATGGCGCGGGCCTTGCCATGGCCACAATGGACATCATCAAATTCTACGGCGGCAGCCCTGCGAACTTCCTCGATGTCGGCGGCAGCGCGACCGAAGAACAGGTCACGGAAGCCTTCAAGATCCTCGTCGCGGACCAGCGCGTGCAGGCAATCCTGGTTAACATCTTCGGCGGGATCGCGAAGTGCGATGTCATCGCTCAAGGCATCATCGCGGCGGCGCGTGCCGTGAAACTCGACGTGCCACTCATCGTCCGGCTCGAAGGGACGAACGTCGCCAAGGGCAAGGAGCTCCTTAAAGAGAGCGGGCTCACCTTGATTACAGCCGATGATCTCGGCGATGCGGCGCAGAAAGCAGTCAAAGCCGCGGAAGGAAAGCAGCGCGCATTATGATTAAAGAATTCGCCTTCATCGGTGTGCCGGTGACTGATTTGCCGCGGGCGCGCAAGTTCTACGAAGGCGTGCTGGGCCTGAAGCCAGGCTCCGACGTCGTCGGGAACAACATCGAATACGACGTCGGCAGCGGCACCTTGATGATCGCGGACTATGGCGAACGTTGGCGGCCGGCGAGTGGCGGCACGATGGCGGCGTTCGAAGTGGACGATGTCGACGCGCTGACCGACGCGGTGAAAACGAGCGGTGCAACGATCGCGATGGAACCAATGGATTCGCCCGTTTGCCGCTTCAGCATGGTGCTCGATCCCGACGGGAACGCGCTCATGTTGCACAAACGGAAACAAGGATGAATCCGGGACGCATCAAAACAGGAAGAAATTCAGAAGCCAGGAAGCCAGGAATTTCCGGAGCGAAACTGTCCTTTTTTTCCTGGTTTCTTGGCTTCGGAATTCAATTCTTCTTATGTCAGTCCTAGTCGATAAAAATACTCGCCTCTGCGTGCAAGGGATCACCGGCAGCGCAGGCGGCTTTCATGCGAAGCAGTGCATGGAATACGGGACGAACCTTGTCGCCGGCGTCACGCCGGGGAAGGGCGGGCAGACCTTCGAAAGCAAAGTGCCAGTCTTCGACACCGTCGCCGAAGCGCGCAAAGAGACCGGCTGCAATGTCTCCGTGATCTTCGTTCCGGCAGCGGGGGCGGCGGATGGAATCCTGGAAGCCGTCGATGCGGGGGTGGAGTTAGTGATCTGCATTACCGAAGGCATTCCGGTCATGGACATGATGCGGGCTAAAGCGCAGATGGCCGGCCGGAAGAGCCGACTCATCGGACCGAATTGCCCCGGCATCATTACGCCCGGCCAGGCCAAGATCGGCATCATGCCCGGATACATTCACAAGCCGGGCAACGTCGGCGTCATCTCGCGCTCCGGCACTTTGACCTACGAGGCCGTCTGGCAGTTAACTTCCCGCGGCCATGGACAATCCACCTGCATCGGGATCGGCGGCGATCCGATCAATGGGATGTCGCACCTCGATGCGGTGAAGCTCTTCAATGACGACCCCGATACTCACGCCATGATCTTGATCGGCGAGATCGGCGGTTCGGCCGAGGAAGAAGCAGCCGCTTGGATCCAGGAGCATTGCCAGAAGCCGGTCGCCGCCTTCATCGCTGGTGCGACCGCGCCGCCGGGACGGCGCATGGGACATGCGGGCGCGATTGTGTCCGGAGGGAAAGGAACCGCCGCCGGAAAAATCGAGGCGCTTAAAGCCGCCGGCATCGCCGTAGCCGATACTCCAGCGACCATGGCGGATACATTGATCGCGCAGATGAAAGGACGTAGCTAATGCCGCTGACCGCACGTGGTTTGGAAGGAATCGTCGCGAACACGACACGCTTGAGCGATGTCATCGGCGACAAAGGCCAGCTCATCTATGCCGGCTACGATATTAACGAACTGGCCGGAAACGTTAGCTACGAGGAAATCGTCTTTCTTCTCTGGAATAACCGCCTGCCGAACCGCCAGGAGCTCACCGAGTGCGAAGAGACCTTGCGCAGTCTGCGCAAGTTGCCGGATGGGGTAATCGACTTCATCAAAGCCGCGCCGAAAAACTCAAACCCGATGGATGTCATGCGCACCGGCATCTCCATGCTCGGCATGTACGATCCCGACGCGTTGAAGGAGCAGGGCCCGGAAGCGAACAAGCAGCGTTGCCGGAACATCACCGCCAAGATTGGCGTGATCGCCGCTTACTTTCATCGCGCGCGGCAAGGTAAGGAGTTGCTGCCCGTCCGCGGCGACCTGAGCGAAGCGGCGCACTTCCTTTACCTCATGACCGGCGAAGAGCCGACCAAGGAAGCGGCGGATACGCTGGACGTCGCCTTTGTTCTCCACGCCGATCACGGCACGAATGCCTCCACCTTCAGTGCCCGCGTCACCATCTCGACTCTTACCGACGTTTACTCCGCGATCACATCCGCCATCGGCACCTTAAAGGGGCCGCTGCACGGCGGCGCGAACGAAGGCGTTATCCAGATGCTCGAGGAGATCGGATCGGAAGATAAGGTCGACGAATACATCGACGCGAAGCTTGCTCAGAAGCAGAAGATCATGGGCATCGGCCACCGCGTCTATAAGACGCTCGATCCTCGCGCGCCCCACCTCCAGCGCATGGCGACGAAGCTAAGCGAGAAGCTCGGCGACCCGAAGTGGATCAAGATGTCCGAGCGGATCGCGCGGCTTATGAAGGAGAAGAAGAACCTGAACGCCAACGTCGACTTCTACTCCGCCACCGTTTACTACTCGTTAGGCATCCCCACGGATCTCTTCACCCCCGTCTTCGCCATCGCCCGCTGCTCCGGCTGGTGCGCGCACATCCTCGAGCAGCTTGAGGATAACCGCCTCTTCCGCCCGCTAAGCGAATACGTCGGCGAGCCCGTCGGCAAGAAGGTCGTGCCGATCGACGAGCGTTAGTCGGGCGCACTTGTGGGGCGTTTCTGCGAAACGCCGCGGCGTCTGGCACAGACGCCCTGCAACCGCCTGCGTTCCCAACGGAATTTGGGGACGAAGATAAACGATGGGAATCCACATAGCGTCTTCGTCGCTGCTCCGGCGATCTTTTCTGAAAATAGCCCGGCGCTTCAGCGCTGGGGAACCCGCGTCCTCGTTGACGCCTAAGTCCTGTCAGGGACGAAAGGATCAATCCAACATCCGTTCGCCGGGTTCCAGTCCATGTCTCCGCAGGAACGACTCCACCTCTTCCCGAAACGCCGCGGCGTCTGGCACAGACGCCCTACAGCGCGGGGGTGGTCGGCGGTCGGAGAGGGCCGCTACAGCCATGGTGCGCCTCATTAGGGTTGGCACGATCCGGTGCTTGCGCATGGTTCGGCATGTCATCCCGAGCCTGCGGAGACGGCGAGGAATCTTACAATGGCGGGTGGAGCGTCTGTGTTCGATAGCATGGTCGGTAGCGCGTAGGAGAGGTCCTTCGGCGCGCTTCGCCAGCCTCAGGATGACGGATGGGGAGCGGCGTCTGGCAAAGACGTTCTACAACCGCGTGATCATGTCGGGCCTAGAATTGTAGGGCGTTTCTGCGAAACGCCGTGGCGTCTGGCACAGACGCCCTACAACGTAGCGCCTTCGTCGCTGCTGGCGCGATCTTTTCTGAAATTAGCCCTGCGCTTCAGCGCTGGGGAACCCGCATCCTCTTCAACAACCAAGTCCCGTCAGGGACGAGAGGATCAATCCAACATCCGTTCGTCGGATTCCAGTCCATGTTTGCGCAGGAACAACTCCACCTCTTCGCGAAACGAACGTGTCCAATGATGGTCTTCCTGACCTTGGATAAGCCACCGTCTCGTCGATCCCGGAGACCCCAACCGGGAACGCGGCGTAACCTTCCTGCCAACCCGACTTCCGCAGGTCCGGAAAGGTCTCGTATAACCACTTCGAGGAATTCCCCTTTAACAACTGCATCGCCTTTCGCCACCGAAAGCGTCGTCGCAAACTCAGGAGAAGATGGACGTGGTCGGCGACACCTCCGATGGCCAACGCTTTCATTCCGTTCTCGCGCGCGATTCCGCCAAGGTAAGGCCACAGGCGTTCACGTAGCGGTGGCGTGAGGATCGGCTCCCGCAGTTTCGTGCTAAAGACGCAATGCACCAGGCAGCTTGTGAGGGAATGCATGTCTTTCGTCCTGCCGGGACTCTGCCGGTAAGACAACGAAATACGCAGTGCTAAAGCACCGGGTTATTGTCAACGTCCGAAGCAAGCAATCCCTGCCGATGGCTTAACCGCTCTCGCCAGCGGTCGCTGACCTTGGGTCTCGTTAGGTGGTCGTGGTATACGCCTGAGTCGAGGATGCACAGCAGTGGCTTGACGACTGTTCACGCATTTCTGTAATACTTCTGACGTGATGAAGAGCAAACCCTCTTGTTCTCTGACTTTTGCTCTCCTGTTGCTCGCGAGTGTCGCATTGCCAAGCCGCGCATCGGGAGCTTTCGTCTTCACCATCTCACCAGTCGGGCCGAACGTGGTTGTTACGGGTAGCGGAAGCTTTGATCTCAGCGCGCTGGTGATTGACGTCCCGCCGAGTGGAACTGGGTTTTCCGGTGGGATGTGGCCGGGCGCCGCTATCTTGTCATCGGGTCCGTCGGTCCCAGTCGATGAATACCGCAGCACTCCAGGTGCTATCAATTTCGGCCCTGGCGGGGTCACCCGGTCAACGAGTGACTTTGGGGATCCCGTCGGCATCCACGGGGGACTGAGCGGCGGTTTACTGTATGTGCCGGCTGGCTACATCTCGGGAACCCAACTGGTAACGAGTTCGACGTATGCAAACCAGACGCTTGCTTCCCTCGGACTGACACCGGGGAACTACGTTTTCCGATGGGGATCGGGCGGGAGCGCAGATTCGCTGACAGTGAGCATCGTGCCGGAGCCTTCCAGTTCGTCGCTGCTAGGCTGCGGCGCCGTAGTAGGTGTCCTGTTTATTCGAGCACGGCGCCGCGCTTCCGCCTAACCCCTATGTAGGTAGTCAAGTGCGGCGGCGGGATTGATTGGTTTTTAGTTCATTGGTTTCTGGTTCAGGGGTTGGCGTGTCGGTTTTCCAGCGCTTCCTCTTCCAGTGGCACGGCCGGTCTCGTCGTCCTGGTAGAGGTCGTCGAACCAGCGATCCTCGATCCGCTCCTCGATCAAGTGATGGAGGGCGTATTCGAGGGTGCCTTCGACGAGCTGATCTTCCATTTTGACGGCCAGCATCTGATCCTGCCGGTAATCATAAGGCTTGAAGCGCGGCATGAATTCCGATAACAAATTGGAAACACCCACCGCCAGGAAAAAATGCCACTCCAACCGACTTTTCCGACAGCCCCAACCAGGCGATGGAGCGAACGGCGGACCGCTGTGCGTTCACATTTGAGATGACTTCCACACTTCCAGTTCGAGCGACGCGCGCCCTCGTCCGCCGTCGCTCATCTTGTTCT
>JALZAD010000154.1 GCA_030948555.1 Verrucomicrobiota bacterium
GCTTCGCACGCAGCGCGGGGACGATTACGAAATCCGCGGTTCGCTGATCAAGCAGACGATCAAGCGGCGCCATCCCGGGTTCAACGAACGCGCCTACGGCTTTCGTGCTTTCAACGACATCCTGCAGGAAGCGGAGAAGCGCGGCTTGGTGAAGCTCGACTCTGACAAGCAGGCCGGGACCTACATTGTCCGTCCGCCCGAGTAATCGCGCAGCGCGCGCTTATGCCCTGGACGCTTGCGCACCCGGCCGCGGTGGTGCCGTTGCGCTGCGCCACGCCGAAGTATCTCGACTTCGCCGCGCTCGTCATCGGCAGCATGACGCCGGACGTCGGCTACTACATCGACGACTCGCGCCTGAGCACTTTCGCGCACACCTTTCGCGGGAGTTTCGGTTACGACCTGCTGCCCGGCTTCGCGCTCTACGCGCTCTTCATTCTCTCGCGCACACCTGTCGTTTTCATTCTGCCCATGCCGCACCGCGGCGTGCTCGCGCCGATGTGTTCGCGTCCGGCTTTGCGTTCTGGCGCTCACGTCCTCGTGATCGCGCTCTCGCTCCTGCTGGGTGCGTGGACACACATCGCGTGGGACGCTTTCACACATAAAACCGGATGGGTCGTGCAGGAGGTGCCGGTGCTGCGGCACATCGCTGTTTCGACCGGGGTGGCGAATCTCGCGGGCTACGTCGTGCTGCAACATCTGAGTTCCCTCGTGGGCGTTTTGATTCTCGCATTCGCCTACCAGCGATGGCTCGTTAGGCAAAACCCTGTCCCGACCAAAGAACCAGTGCCCGAGCGATGGCGTTACCTTCTTTGCGGAACGCTGCTCGCGGCTTCCGCGGGGGTCGCGCTCATTCTCTCGGTCCACGAGCAATCGCCGCTTGGCGGTCTTCGCGCGCTACGCTTGTTTGTCTTCAGCGTCGCGGTGAATCTCCTCGCAGTTGCTGTCCCGATCGTGGTGCTCGTCTCGACAGTCGCGTACGCCTTTCGGCGCGATCGCGCGAGCATGTGATGGCTCTCACTTCAGAAAGCCGACTTGAGTAGCGCCTCGATCGCGCCGTAATACTTCTAGCTTAGATGACGGAAAAATAAGCTGCGCGGGAGAAGTGGTTGGCGAGAATGGAAGCACGCGTCTTCGCGGCTTTGAAGCCGCGGGTCAGCACAAGCTACCTTAAACATGAAAAAGAACTCCTTCGCTCGTTCCGCCTTCTTCCACCCGCGCACGCTCGTTGCGCTACTCCTTTGTATGGGCGGCGCATTCTTCGCGCTCATCGCCTTCGGTATGTTCTCGGGCTCGACTGTGGTTGCACAGTCTTCCGACAGCTCACGGAGTGAGCAGCCAATTCAAGTAGTGCAGTCGTACAAAAACGACGTCTCACCGCCCATGCGTGACGTGCCCGAGATCAGCGCGCGTGCATCGTGGAAAGAAGAACACGAAGCGAACGAAAACCCGAAGGTGCCGCATCGCCACCAGGATATGGCGGACCCGGTGATCCAGAATCAGCAATTCAAAGCAGCGGGTACGTCGAGCTCTGTTCTAAACGCGCTTGCGCCCAGTATTACGACACCGCTCACGAGTTTCGATGGCATTGTTTTCCCAGGCGTGGGCTGCAACTGCGCCCCACCAGACACGAACGGCGCGGTCGGACAAACGCAGTACGTGCAGATCGTGAACGAGGGCTACCAGGTGTTCGACAAGAACACGACTGCCTCCGTGCTGGGGCCAAAGAGCATCTCTTCCGTGTGGACTGGATTCGGCGGCGCGTGCGAGACCGGCGGTGCGGGCGACCCGGTCGTTCTTTACGATCATCTCGCTAATCATTGGTTGATCAGCCAGTTCGCAAAAGCCACTTCGACTGGGCCAATCACTGATGAGTGCGTGGCAATCTCAACGACTGCGGACGCGACCGGAACATACTACCGCTACGGCTTTCATCTCGGCTCAAACTTCTACGACTACCCACACCTCAGTGTCTGGCCTGACGGCTACTACATGAGCATGAACGTCTTCAATGCCGCCGGGACTTCTTATCTCGGCCCGCAAGCATTCGCCTTCGATCGCGCGAAGATGCTGACGGGCGCGCCGGCGTCGTTCGTTAGTCCCGTTGGACCACTCGGTGGCACGGTGGATCCATTCCTGCCCGCTGATCTCGATGGTCCGACGCTTCCGCCTAATGGAGCACCGGCAACATTCGTTGGATTCCCCGGACAGGCGACTAACCCGAATTACACGACCTACCACTTTCACGCCGATTTCGTGACGCCGGCCAACTCGAAGTTCACGACGTTCGCGAACCCACCAGCGGCCGGGTACACGTCGCTTTGTCCGAGCACCCGCGCCTGCGTGCCGCAGGCCGGCGTTAGTTCTGCAAATAATCTCGATGGCGTTGGCGATCGCCTCCTCTTTCGTCTCGCTTACCGGAACTTCGGCGACCACGAGGCGGTTGTGGGCACCTACGCGGTGAGCGCGAACGCTGTCGCCGGCCTGCGCTGGTTCGAACTGCGGAACGTCACGGCAGGGCCCGTCGGCGTCTACCAGGAGGGCACCTATCAGCCGGACTCGACCTGGCGCTGGATGAGCAGCGCCGCGATGGACGGACAAGGCAACCTCGCGATCGGCTACAGTGCTTCAAGTGGTACGATCAACCCGCAATTGCGTTATAACGCGCGTTTGGCCACTGATCCTGTTAACATCCTCACACAAGGAGAATCGCATCTAATTGACGGCACCGGGAGTCAGAGTGGCACCGGCAATCGCTGGGGAGATTACTCCGCGCTCACCGTTGACCCGGTGGACGACAGCACCTTCTGGTTCACGAGCGAGTATTACAGCACGAGCGGGACGTATAACTGGCGCACGCGCATCGGGAGTTTCAAGCTCGCGGCCGCAAGCCCAACTCCGACGCCTTCTCCGACACCGGTGCCAACCGCTACGCCAACACCGACGCCTACACCGACACCCGCGCCGGACTTCTCGATGTCCATCAGCCCAGCGTCGCAAACTGTGCCTCGCGCAGGCGGGACCGCGTCATACTCAGTTGCGATTACACCGTCGAACGGCTTCAGCTCGCCCGTAAGCCTTAGCGTGAGCGGCCTTCCAAGCGGAGCGTCAAGCACTTTCAGTCCCAATCCAACGACCTCGACGTCCACGTTGACGGTGACTGTGCCCTCTACCTCAGCCCGTGGAACCTACACGCTCACCGTGACTGGAAGTGGCGGTTCGCCGACGGTGACACATACCGCAACTGCGACGTTGCAGAAGACGAAGCAATAGCGCGAATCGTCGGGTTCGTTCCAGTTAAAGGCGGCCTAAGCTACAAAGCGGCAGCTCCGCGTTGTGGCGCGGAGTTGTCGGCTTTCGCGTCGACAGAAGCCGCCATTAACGGTATGGAGAACGGTGTCGAGCGCGCGGGCGCAACACTCGTTAGCAACGGAAAAATGGCAGTCACGGTTCAAGCATGTCACACCACGAAGACGACGGCGTTTTGCCGCTTCGTCGCCTGCGTCCGTGTCATTGTGCGGACTGCGCCGGACCCGCAGGCTGTCGGTTGCGGGGTTGCGGATCTTCTTCAGCCTTATCTTGGGTCGGATGATTTCCTTCCGTGCGATCAGCTCGCGCCCGCAGAGGCCGATTACTGCCAGCACATTCTGCACGTCGAGCCGGATGGAAGCTTCTCCATCGTTGCGCTTGTTTGGCTACCGGGCCAGGCCACTGCCGTCCACGATCACGTCTCGTGGTGCGTGGTCGGCGTGCACAAAGGCGAGGAGCACGAGATCGTTTATCAGGTGAATGGTGAGAACGGCGACGCGCATCTGCGGCCGGTGCGCGAGCAGATCAATCCATGCGGCGCCGTCGCGATGTGCATTCCGCCGGGCGACGTCCATCGGGTCGCGAATGGCGGCGAAGGTGTCGCCGTCTCTGTCCACGTCTACGGTGCGGATATCAGCGCCCTAGGCTCAAGCATTCGGAGGCGCTACAACCTCGAAGTTCGCGCCAGCGCTTGATGAGTCGTTAGGCAGACGGCGCACCCGCGCTCATCCGCCTTCGGCGGCGTCGATCGCGTCGTGCCGTGTTACGGTGTCGCCTTGCAGGTGCGGCTTCAGCCAGACGCGCTCCACCACCGGATAGGAGGCCACGATGGGCAGCACGATGATGATGCCGATGACGCCGCCGATTGCTCCGGCCGCGAGGCATGAGAGCAGGACCGTGAGCGTCGAGAGCTTGAGCGCGTTGCCGTAGACGTAGGGCACGATGAAGTAATCCTCCACCACCT
>JALZAD010000167.1 GCA_030948555.1 Verrucomicrobiota bacterium
CGCGCAGAAGGTGATGGAGATGACCGACCATCATCTCGTCGTGGGCAAAGGCGCGCAGGAGTTCGCGCGCAACATGGGCTTCAAGATCGAGGATGATCTCAACACCGAGCACTCGCGTCAGCTTTGGTTGGAATGGAAACGCCGCATCGATCCGCAGCATTATCTCGATCCGGAAAAGCGCGCGGAAGTCGGGACGCGCGTGATGAATGAAATGTTCGCGGAAGGCCTGCTCAGTCGTGAGCACGTTTACGGCACGATCAATTGCGACGGCGTGAATGCGAAGGGCGAGGTCTGCGGCGTCACGACAACGAGCGGATTGTCGTGGAAAATTCCCGGGCGCGTCGGCGATTCACCGATTCTCGGGGCGGGTCTTTATGTCGACGGGCAAGTCGGCGCCGCAGGCTCGACCGGTCGTGGCGAAGCCAATCTCTACAACCTCAGCTCGTACTTGATCGTGGAGAACATGCGCCGCGGAATGACTCCGAAAGACGCCGGCATGGACGCGTGCAAACGCATTGCATCAAACACGGTCGAGAAGCGCCTGCTCAACAGTCGCGGCCAACCGAACTTCAACGTCAACTTCTACGTCTTGAATGCGAAGGGCGAATATGCGGGCGTGGCGCTGTACCAGAGTCAGTTCGCGGTTTGCACGGAAGACGGACCGAAAACGCTGCCGACCGAGCCGCTTTTCCAGGGCAAGCCCGAAGACTAGTGCGTGTTGTTTCGCGCCTGCTTGTGGCGGCGCTCTTCGTCGGCGCGGGTGCGAACCATCTGCTGAATCCGGCTCCATATCTCGCCATCATGCCGCCGCTTCTTCCCGCGCCGGCGGCGTTGGTTTTCATCAGTGGAATTGCCGAGATCGCAGGTGGTCTCGGACTGCTCTTGCGGCCCGTCCGCAAGGCTGCGGCGGTTGGGTTAATCCTGCTCCTGATCGCGGTTTTTCCAGCGAACATCTACGCAGCGATGCATGGAATGCAGATGGGCGGTCGCGCAATTCCGGCGTGGCTGCTTTGGGCGCGTCTTCCGTTGCAACTGCTCCTCATTGCCTGGGTCTACTTCGCTGGTTGGAAACGGCGGCAAGCTCCGCGATGATCTCTCCGTGAGCACAAACGCAGAGAACCCCTGGGTGCAGATTTGTCCCGGCATCAAACGACGCACGATCACAACCGGCGCCACGATGTATCAGATGCGCGCGGAGCTCGACGGCGGCAGCCAGTTGCCCGTGCATTCGCATCCGCAGGAGCAGATCGCGCATGTGATTTCTGGACGCGTTCGCTTCAACGTCGATGGCCAGCCGCGCGAAATCGGCGCGGGCGAGTCGCTCTATCTCGCGAGCAATGTGCCGCACGGCGCGGAGACACTGGAGGCCGCGGTTGTCGTCGATACCTTCAGTCCGCCGCGGGAGGATTATCTCGCGAAGGACGAAGAAGCGCGTCGCGCGCAGTAGATGATGAGCGTCCACGCCGGCACGCCTGCGATCTCGATCATCGTTCCGGCGCACAACGAAGAGCACGAGCTCGCGGCAACGCTGCGAGCGATCAACCTGGCCGCCCGAGCCGCGGCGCAGCCCTACGAGTTGATCGTGGTCGATGACGCTTCGGACGACGCGACAGCCGAGATCGCGGGGGAGTTCGGCGCGCGGCTGGTTCGCGTCAACCTGCGGCAGATCGCGGCCGTGCGGAATGCGGGAGCGCGCGTGGCGCGCGGCGAGATCCTCTTCTTCGTCGATGCCGATACGCACGTCGCGCCGCGTCACATCACTTTGGGTTTGGAAGCGCTCGAGCAAGGCTTCGTCGGCGGCAGCGCAAAGATCGCGCTCGATCAACAAGTGCCACTGTGGGCGCGAGTTTTTCTCCGGATTTTTTCGACGCTCTACTTCGCGGCAAATCTCGGAGTCGGCGCGTTCATCTTCACGCGGCGCAGCAGCTTCGAAGCGGTCGGCGGCTTCGATGAGCAATATTTCGCGGGCGAGGAAATGTATCTGACCCTGGCGCTGAAAAAGCTCGGCCGTTTCACGATCCTGCCCGAGCCAATCACCACCTCCGCGCGGAAGGTGCGGATGCATTCCGGCAGCCATGTTCTCCGGCAATGGCTCGGGATGATGCTCGGCGGAAAACGAGCGCTGCGCCGACGCGACAAGCTTGACCTCTGGTACGACGGAAAACGCGAGCGACGCTCGGCCTAAGCGCTCGGGAATACTGCCCTTGCGGCTCACCGTTCTTCATTTACAGTGGCTGCCTTCGTTATGGCAGAAAGCAGTGACACGATGGACATGGGGCAGTTCCAACTGCACGAGAAGGACACGGGCAGCGCAGACGTTCAAGTCGCGCTCCTCACGCGCCGGATCGCGCAGTTAACCGAGCACCTCAAGAGTCACGCGAAGGATCACTCCTCGCGCCGCGGCCTTCTCAAGATGGTCGCCATGCGCCGGAGCTTGCTCGATTATCTGAGCAAGTCGAATTCCGACAGGTATAAGAGCCTGCTCGAGAAGCTCAACCTGCGTAAGTAAGCGCCGGTCCGATCCGCAGCAGCTCGGTCTCTTCGTAGGCTTTTAGCCTAACGAGTCGTTAAAGTAGAAAGTTAAACCCGGCGTTCCGGGCCGCAGTTCCACCTCTGATTAGAGGTTTTAGTTTCGAGGTAGCGCATGCGTCCCGCTTGCGTTTCTGGCGGAACTAAAACCTACAATCAGGGTGACCGGCCGGCCTGGAATTCGCCATTCCAGAAAGTTAGTTATGCAAAACAAGGTCACGGCCCAAATCGGGTCCCATCAGATCTCAATCGAGACTGGTAAAATCGCGAAGCTCGCCGACGGCGCAGTCGTCATCTCATGCGGCGACACCATGGTCTTCACCAGCGCGGTCTCAGCCACGCAAGTGAAGGAAGGTCAGGATTGGTTTCCGCTGACGGTTGATTACCGCGAAAAAGCGGCGGCAGTCGGGAAGTTTCCCGGCGGCTATTTTAAACGCGAAGGTCGTCCGTCCGAGAAGGAAACGCTCACTTCGCGCATGACGGACCGCCCGCTGCGTCCGCTCTTCCCGCAAGGGTATCTCTACGACACGCAGGTCATCTCGATGCTGCTCAGCGCAGATGGCCAGAACGATCCCGACATTCTCGCGATCAATGGTGCCTCGGCCGCGCTCACCGTTTCGGATATTCCGTGGGCCGGTCCGGTTGGCGCAGTCCGCGTCGGTCGGGTGAATGGCGAGTTCATCGCCAACCCGACGCATGACGAGCGAAACGAGAGCGATCTCGATCTCGTCTACGTCGGGACCGAGAACGACGTCATCATGATCGAAGGTTCGGCGCTCGAAATTCCCGAAGCGGACTTCGTGAAGGCGCTGGAGTTCGCGCATATCCACGCGAAGGAAATGATCCGCGCCCAACGCGAGCTCGCTTCGCAAATCGCCAAGCCGAAGCGCGAGATGCCGCTGATGACCGTGAACCAGGAGATCCTCGAGGTCGCTTACCAGGTGGCGGGCGATCGCATTGAAGCCGCGCTCTACAACGAGAAGAAAGTCGACCGCAGCAAAGCGGTGAAAGCTTTGAAGGACGAAGTGCAGGCCGCGGTGCTCGAGAAGTTTCCCGAAGCGGACAAGTTCGCGATCTCCCAGGCGTTCGACTACGTGCAAAAGAAGGCCTTCCGCATCAGCGTGCTCGACAAACAGCGGCGCATGGACGGCCGCGGTTACAACGACCTGCGCCCGATCGAATGCGAAGTTGGTGTTCTGCCACGCGCACATGGTTCCGCCATTTTCCAGCGCGGCGAAACGCAGGCGCTCGCGCTTGTCACCCTCGCGCCGATTGAAGAAGCGCAGAACATCGACGCCTACGGTGGCGGTGAAAGTTCCAAGAGCTTCATTCTGCATTACAGCTTCCCGCCATTCAGCGTCGGAGAGACCGGACGTACCGGCGGCGCAAGCCGTCGCGAGATCGGTCACGGCGCGTTGGCCGAGCGCTCGCTCGAGCCAGTCGTTCCCGGCACGGACAACTTCCGTTACGCGGTCCGCATCACGAGCGAGATCATGGAATCAAACGGCTCAAGCTCGATGGCGAGTGTTTGCGGCGGCATGCTCGCGTTGATGGACGCTGGCGTTCCAGTCAAAACGCCGGTCGCAGGAATCAGCTGCGGCCTGGTCACTGAGAACGACGAGAACGGCCAGATGAAACGCTACGAGCTGCTGACCGACATCATCGGTTCCGAAGATCACTTCGGCGACATGGATTACAAAGTTTGCGGCACCGAACAGGGCATCACTGGATTCCAGCTCGATCTCAAACTACCCGGCGTGAGCCATCAAATCATGGCCGAAGCGACCATGCGCACCAAAGAAGCGCGCACCAAGATCCTCGAGATCATGGCGAAGGCGATCGACAAACCGCGCGCAGATCTGAGCCGTTACGCGCCGCGCATCGAGACGATCAAAATTAATCCGGAGAAGATCGGCGCCCTCATCGGGCCCGGCGGCAAGACGATCAAAGGCATCGTCGCAGAAACTGGCGCGGAGATTAATATCGAAGACGACGGCTCCGTTCACATCTACGCCACCAGCCCCGAATCAATGGCGCGTGCGAAGGAAATCATCGGCGGCATGTCGCGCGAGATCGAAGTCGGCCAGACC
>JALZAD010000210.1 GCA_030948555.1 Verrucomicrobiota bacterium
TGTCGGGATGCACGTCCAGCCCGATCACCCGGGCCGCTCCTTTTCCTTTCATCTTCATTGCCTCCTTCGGTTTGCTTGTTTAGGTTTTCCTTCTACTCGACGCGAGGCGGAGCCGGCTTCTGACGAAGCTCACACACGCAGACATCCGGAGCTGGGCTTCACCTTGTTCAAGTATGTCCCACTCCATGAGGGTTCATCCGTCAGACTCATTCAGCCTTCAATCGGGGAAGGTTTCCCCACTGCATCGCTCGAGTCCTGCCGGTTCACGTCTCGCGCTGGTTCCGTCCTCCAGTCCCATCGCCAGACATTCAGAACGTCCGGCTACGCCTCCCGTCGAGTCCTATCCACATTCCCTCAGCTAACCGCTGGCCGTTCCGCGTTCTCACTTGCGATGACTTCCACATTCAACCTGCAGCGACGCCCGCCCTCGCCAGCGGTCGCTGATCTTGGGTCTCGTTAGGCCCTAAATGTCTCGTAGCGGCCTGCACCGATGCATCCGGGTGCCCGGCTTTCCTAGTGCGACTCGCAGCTTTGCCCGCTCCCGCACTCCCGCCGTATTGTTTTCAACGCTGGCACGGTCCTCGTGCAACCATTCCGCCGATCGGCGGAACTCTGAATCACGAGTAAGAAACGCGACTCGCTCAACTATGGGCCAACGTTCCGTCAGCTGCGTCGGACGGGCAACCGCCTAACCGCGCAACGCCAGCGGCCGGGTGGACACCAGCCGGAAGACGAAGCCGCGGGCATCCTGCGGCATATCTTCGGGGCGAACTAGCGCGTGCATGTCATCCCGAGGCAGCGAAGACGCCGAGGGATCCTGCGCTGGTGGATCGTCGTCGGTCAGTGGCGTGATCGACAGCGAGGGTGGGAGGTCCGTCGCCGTCTTCGCGGCTCGGGATGACATGCGCGCGCGCGTGAGCGCTAGTGACTCGGCGGCTCGAAGAGGGACTTGGTTTCGCGCGGATTCAGATCGGGGCGCATGTAGTTTTCGCGCACGAAAGTGTCCACGCGCGCATCGCTCGCGCCGAGTGGGATCGGGCTGTGACGCGTCAGCTCGAGGAGAGTCGTTAGGCTGCTTTTGTTCGCCTGCTGCAGTTCGATCTCCCGCGCCTTCTCGTCGCTTAAGCGGAGACGCTCGATCAGTTGATCGATACTCTTGGTCAAGGGCAGCTCGATTGGGGAAACGAAGACGCCTTCGACTTTGACTTCCTCGAGCGTGATCTCCTGCGCGAAAGCAGAGGCGGCGAGAAGCAGGAGCGTCAGATTAACGAGTGC
Organism: Verrucomicrobiota bacterium; assembly: GCA_030948555.1. GTDB lineage: Bacteria > Verrucomicrobiota > Verrucomicrobiia > Chthoniobacterales > UBA10450 > JACCTI01. Next base: position 1,276 of record JALZAD010000210.1, read on the forward strand.
TTTCATTTTGCGACGCGATCTTCTCCGCAAGATAGCTCGAGAAATAGCCGGCATAACGCTGCTGCAAATCCTTCCGCTGCCAGTCTCGACCGCGAATCGTGCCGCGGCAATTCGTCGCACCGCAAAGACATTCCGTGACTTCATCGCTGTTGTCCGTCATCGCCCAGTCGTGGGTCAATTCCTCGCCCGCCGCAATTGCGCGCATGGCAACAAACACGATCTGCCCGCGCACCCCGATGTTCGGATTGCACGAATGATTGCTGAAAATCATCGCGCTCTCGCGTTCCTCTTCCGTGACCGGCGAAATAAACAACTCATCCGCGATCTGGATTTCCGCCGGGCCTAGAATCGGCTCCAGCCTAACGAGTGATACGCGGTCGACGATGTGCCCGCCTTTCACCGCGACAATTTCGCCGTGTGCGATCGCGTTGCGCGCGAACAATCCACGCCCGTGGATCGGACTCTGGTGCACGATCGTCTTCGGCGAGAGCCAGGAGAGCGGCGCGCTCACAGCATCACGCCTCGGCAATTCGCTGCGCCGCAGGTGCAACGCCTTCCGGGATGTTGCGACGGCGTGTAGTCGAGCGTGATCTCTTCGCCCGCCGCGATGTTGCGCAGCGCGAAGAAGAGCATGTGGCCGTGGAGTACGCGGCTGAAGCAGTTCGGCGCGCAGGAGTGATTGATGAATGCGCTGGCATCGCCGCCGCGGCTCGCATCGATGCTCCACTGTTCGTCGAGCTCGCAGATGCGCACCTTGCCGCCTTTGGCGACGCGCTTCGCCGCCTCGCGATTTGTGATTCGCTCGCCTAACAACTCGCCGATTTTGCTCCGCGCACGCAGCGGGACGGCAGCGAAACATCCTTTGCCGTTTATCGCGGACTTCTTCGCCATCAGCTTCTCGTTCATGACAGGCGTCGGCCGGCTTCCGAGTCTTCGATCAAGCGCTGCAACCGCTTCCGCCGCGTCGCCTCCTGCTTTGCGCTAATCACATACCACGCCGCACTCTTGCGATAGCCGGGCGGCTGCGCCTGAAAAAACTTCCACGCCTTCGCGTTTGTGCGGAACTCCTTTTCCGACGCGGCATCGAGCGCGGCGTGCTTGCGCTGCTCGTAAAGGTAGATGCCGGATTTCGCTTCAATGCGCGCTTCAAACGCGGCGAGGCCGGCGGGTTGCATGCGGCCTTCGCGGGTCAACTCCGGCACGCGCGCCATGTTGACCAGGCTCCAGTTGCTCGTGCGTTTACGCGGCGTGAAGCGGATCTTGTAGCTCGATTCGTCGACGGTCTTTCGCAGCCCGTCGATCCAGCCAACGCAGAGCGCTTCATCGACAGACTCCGGCCAGGTCATGCTCGGCCGGCCAGTCGCCTTGCGATGGAAGCCGACCCACAACTCCGTCGCGCTTTCGGCATTCTTCTGCAGCCACGCGCGGAACTCGGCCGGGCTCGCGAAGAAGATCGGCTCCTCATTCTTCGCCATCGAAGTAATCGAGGGAATCGCCGCGCATAAGGCGGCGTTCAGGAGAGCGGACGAGCCACTTCGCGCTGTCGGGATAGTAGCAAGACTCACCGGTCGGATTATCGGCCACGACCATGACGAGCATATCCTCGTCGCGGTTGTTGATGAGTTGATGCGCTTCGCCGGGCGTGAAGAGAAACGCATCTCCAGCCGCCACCTCGCTCGTGCCGTCCGCGTGCCTAACGAGTCCTCGGCCGGCAAGCACGTAGTAGAATTCCCACTGTGCGCTGTGCGAGTGATACGGATACGGCTTCTGTCCGGCAGGGATGCGCTTCAGTTCAACATCGAACGGATGCTGCTTCATCACGTCCGTCGAAAACGGATCACGGCCGAGCGCGACTGAGATGTTTTTCGAAGCGCTGCTGAAAGTGCGCTTCGGCGAGATCCACGAGGATTCCTCAATTTCGTGTACGTTGACCTTCCGCATGGCGCTTCGTCTATCGGACAAGCGCGCCACGCGGCAAGATCAACCGGCGTCGGTTTTGCCGGTCAGGCGCTTCGGCGCGCTGCGACGCCAGGCTGCACCGAGAGCAGCGCGGAGGTTCGCACGAGTGGCGGCGGCGAGCAGGATCTGGGTTGCGCCGCGTTTTCCCCAGAAGCCTTTCACGGCTGTGAACGTGTTCGGGCGCGCGGCGACGAACTTCGCCTGCTGTTCGCTTTCGAGAATGACGACGCCGTGTTCGTTGTCAGGATAGCCGAGCGTGGCGAAGACGCTGCCGCCGACGCGAAATCAGGATGGCCCATGTGGCTCGACTCAATCGCTTCCGGCAAGCTGAGCGCGAAGTCGCGGAAGTCGTCGGCCGTCATCTGCCGCCGAAATTACGGCCACGGCTCGGGCTTCACATAGATCTCTTTCGGCGCGCTCGGGAAGTATTTGAAGAGCGCGGGGCAGAGCCAGCCCTCCATCTGGTAGTGATCGCTGTAGTACCAGTTGCCGCCGGATTCGGCGCGGCGCCAGACGATCTTTTCTTTCCAACCGGGGAAGGGCGCGCTGCTGAAGACGGCGCGGAATCCTTTCTGCTCATCGGGGATTTCCGCGGTCATTTTGTCGATCATGGTGTCGATCCCGGCGATGAACGGCTCCTTGTTCAAGCCGACGTTCGGATCATCAAAGACCCACATGCCTTGATGCTTGTAGGGAGCGATTACCATGAGCGAGTTCACCGGTTGTTTTGATTGGGTTTGCGCAACTGCCGGGCTCGGGCGGAGCGCGAGGTGAGCAGGTAGCGCGTTACATTTTTGCATCGCGATGGGAGGCGCGGTCAGATGTTGGCCGTTGCCTAACGAGTGGTTGTCGTGGCGCTCGGGCGCGTGTCGCCGACTACGCTCCACGAGCCGCCGGCGTTCGACGCGCCACAATCGCGGCGATGAACGCGATGTGCACTTTGCCGCGGTAAAGCTGATGGGCGATCCCGCCGCCGATTAGTGCGCCGGCGATGTTATCGATGAAGCGGGAGAGTATCCGGACGATCGCGAAGCGGACGAAGCCGCGCGCCAATCGCGCCGGAGAAACTTCGGGAGATGCGCGGGGAGGTGACTGCGTTCGAAGTGATCCGAGAGAAGGGGAAGCCAATGAGGAGACAAAGGAGATTCACGAGGACGACCCAGTCATGGCCGAAGTGGCTAACGAGTGCTGCCAGTCCGGTGTCCGGAAAGGCAACCTTGTGGAGGAGGATCGCGCCGAGCCCTAGGAGCGCTACGCGCAGGGTGCGTTCGTGAAAGATTGCGACGCCGACGAGCAGAAGTCCGAAGAGAACAAAGTCGACGGGGACATTCGCCAACGCCATGGGCGACCATCCGTGACCGCGCCTAACGAGGGCAAAGGAATTGGAAAGTAGCTGTGCGATTGTGCCACTCAGCTACCGGACCGGACGGACGCTGTTAATGT
>JALZAD010000223.1 GCA_030948555.1 Verrucomicrobiota bacterium
CGGAGGATGAAATTGCGGAGCTGAAATTCAGCGGCCAGGGCTGCGCGATCAGCCAGGCGTCCGCGTCGATGATGACGACGAAGCTGAAAGGCAAGACGCGCGCGCAATCGCTCGAGCTGCTGCGTGCCTTCGAAGCGCTCGTGACGAGCGATGGGGCCGAAGCCGATCGCTCGTTAGGCGATCTCCGCGTCATGCGCGGCGTGCGCAAATTTCCGCAACGCGTGAAGTGCGCGATGCTCGCCTGGCGCGCTGCTGAGCAGGCGCTGCAAATGCACGAACCGCCCGGCGCTGTCTCGACCGAGCAGCGCGACGACGCGGCCTAGGACGCCGCGCCCATGCTGTGCAGCGGCTGCTTCATCGCGGCGGCCTGCACGTATTTGCCCCAGCTGAGATTGTCCTGGCCGGCGACGTGCTCGCGCGCTTTGCGAATGCACATGTCGGAGACGGCTTCGACGACCCAGTTGAAGTTCTCCTGGCCGACGCTGCTCACCTCGGCATCGGGCGCGGGATTGCAGAAGTCGATCGCAACCGGCACGCCGTCGCGGATCGCGAACTCCACCGTGTTCAGATCGTAGCCGAGATACTGGTTCAACTGGAGTACGCCCCAGTGGACCGCATCGAAGATCTCCTTCGGCGCCTGCCAGTCCGTCTGATAGCGCAGGTGATAGGGATGGCGCGGCTCGTAGTTCATGATCTTCACGTTGCGCTGATCGATGCAGTAGCAGCGGAAGTACATGTCGAACTTCACTTCCTCCTGCAGCATCATGACGAGCTGTCCGGTCTCGCCGTAGGCGCGGAAAAATTCCTCAGCATCGTGCAGGCGATAGACGTTCTTCCAGCCGCCACCGGCGAAGGGTTTGAAGAAGGCCGGCCAGCCGACGTAGGCAAAGATCGAATCCCAATCGAGCGGGTAACCGAGGTTGCGGAAGGAATTGTCGGACGTGTCCGGCGGGAGCTGATGTGAAGGCAGGAGCACGGTCTTCGGCACCGCGACGCCAATCTTTGTCGCGAGCGCGTTGTTGAAGAACTTCTCGTCCGCGCTCCACCAGAAAGGATTGTTCACCACCGCGCAGCCGGTGAGCGCCTCGTTCTTGAGGAAACCGCGGTAGAACGGCACGTCCTGCGAAATGCGGTCGACGATCACGTCGTAGCCGGTCGCTTCGCCTTGCACGACTTTGTCGATGCGAACGAATTCGGCCTGCACTTCGCCGCCGCCTTTTTCGTTCACGCGCTGCACAAACGCGGGCGGGAAGCTGCTTTCCTGACCAAAGAGGATGCCGACTTTTTTCATAGACTCGTTAGGCTTTCGTTGCAGAGGAGAGGGCGGAAATTACCCAGATTTCCGCAGATACAAACAGCCAAGATCGAGCCCACGCAACTCCGCTGCCGCGGGCCTGACCGCGCATTAACGGAGGAAGCTTCGCGGCGGACTCAGCGATTCGTTCGCGGTTGTCGCGTCCGATGCGTCTCGGGGATTTGCGTGAGACGTAGTGCGACCGACTCGAGCGTTCGCGCGAGAAGTCGTAACTGGCGTTTCAGCTTTGCAATCTCAGTCGGAGTGACTGGTGGCGTGTGTCTCTCCGCAGGCTCGGTTTGGCGGGCATGAGACAGGGAAACGTCGCAGGGCAGCGCGAGCTGAGAGCGGTCGTCGTCCGTGATCTGACGGTGGCGGCGCGCTGCGACCACCTTTGTGTCGAACTCTTGAAAATCCCAATCAAGCGCCCGCGCCAGGGCATTCTTGGTTTCGTCGCTGATGGGTCTCCGCATCCTCGGGTTGATGACGCGATCCAAGCGCATCTTTGCTGAGGAGATCGTTTGGTTGCAACCGGACGTTTTAAGCGCGGCGGCGAAGCGTTGCAGCAAGACCGACGTCGTCAAACCAAGCGCTTTGCGGCGAAGTTCGATCTGCGCCACCTGCAGATCCGACAGCATCTCGCAATGGGATTGCCGCATAACCCGAAGAGCAATGAAGCTCTTGTAATTCCAAGGTCCGAGCGCCGCGAGACAAATTTCCAGTGTCGCAATTTGTCGCGCTTTGTCGTTTGCATGGTTTCGCCTTTCCGGCCTGTAATCGCTTCCTCGCCTGCTCTGCGTTATCCTCTACCTCGAAAGGCTCCCCTCGTATGCTGCGCTTCGAAACTCTTCTCCGGCGTTCCGCCGTCCTTCTGGCCTGTCTCGTTGGCCATGGAATCTCGTGCCCGCTTGCTCGAGCCACCGAAGTTGTCCCCTTAACCTTATCGGAAACGATTCGTCAGGCGGACACCATCGTCCTCGGCCACGTCGTCTCGCAGACGACTCGGTGGGGGAACGACTCCCACCGTTGGATGTTGACCGACTACACTTTCGCGGTCGACGGCTCGGTTTACACCTCCGGGAAAGCTGGATTACCCGGCAAGACAATAACTGTGACCTACTGGGGCGGTATACTTGATGGAGAGACGCAGGCAATCAGTGACATCCGCCTGCCGGTCGTCGGTGAGCGTCTGCTCTTGATGCTGAAAGATGGTTGGAAATCGCAGGTCAACTTCTCGCCGGTTGTCGGCCTGAATTACGGATTGTTGAAAGTGGTGCGGGATGGCGCTGGAGACACAGAGATTGTCCTCGACGCGAATGGCTCGCCGTTAACGAAAGGATCTAACGGCGGGTTCGCCTGGAAAGGTGCGGCGTCAAAGACGGATGCAGTATCGGACAAGGTCGACCTCGGCACCTTTCTTTCCTGGCTGCGCGCGAGCATCGGCGCGATCAAGAACGCTCCGACGGAGTTGCCACCCCACGTGGACAGAAATGATCCGCGAGTGATGAAGGTCTTTGCGAACGCCCCCTATGTGCCCTCCAGGCTGGATCGGCCTCCCGCTGCCGCGACTGGCATTCGTCCCGCGGTTGAGCAGGGTGGGCAAACGCCCGAGCCGAAGGCGGACCAATCTGCCATGCAACAGGAAGGGGCGCCTAACGAGCAGATCGGCCCCGCGACGGAGGGAGGCATCGCGCCACGCTATTCATATCCCCGCGTCGCGAATCTGCCGATCACGGTAAACAATTTTCAAAGCACTTTTACGCCCTGGTCACCCGAGGACCAGTATCAGCTCTCGAAGTGGAACTACTACGCGGATGTTTTTCGGGTGTATGCCTCTCCCACGGGCAACTGGGCATGGCAGAACGATCGCTTTGACCTGTGCGGCTTTCCCAGCTCAGCGGATATGCAGTCGCAGTTCGGCGCGCCTTGGGACGCGAACACCATCGGCATCTGTTACACCCGGTGGAACAGCAGCAACACGATCATCGAAGGAGATATCGCGTTAAACCCTGCCTGGGGCTTCACCCTAGACGATGAATGGGTGAACGACGGCTCGAGTGCACGGAGCTTTCGTCAGGTCTTAAGTCACGAGCTGGGCCACATGTGGGGCCTGGCTCATCAGTTTAATTTCCTCTCCATCATGAACGACTCGCAAAGCGTCTTCCGGTTTTTCGCCTTTCCCTATATGGACGATGCCGAGGGAATCCGGGCCGCTTATCCTTCTGTAGCGGTCACGCGGACGGATCTTGCCGTTTATCTCCGCTACTCCTCTGGGACGCAGAGTATCACCGACGCCACCTACCCGGCGAACGCGACGGCCGGTGGAACGCTTACGGTCAACAACTACCATGTCGAAAACGTCGGCACGGCCACGATCGCGACGCCCACGATCGAGTGGTACCTAACGACCGCGCGGAACTACAGCTCTAGCTACTACTTCATCGGCACAAGCACCTATGGATCACTTGGCCGGTTCACCTACTTCACGCCCTCGACTACGTCACGCACCTTCAACATTCCGGCGAGCGTGCCTGGGGGGCTATATTACCTCAATGCCTTCATCCGAAACGATGCCGGCGCGACGCAAGGCTCGTATCCTTTCGGGAACAACTACGCCTTTAGCCGCACCCAGATCACCCTCGCCGGTGCGACCTACACCGTGAGCCCGAGCGCGGGGAGCAACGGCAGCATTGCTCCGAGCGCAGCCCAGACTGTCGGCTACAACGGAAGCAGACTTTTCACCGCCACGCCTACCGCCGGTTACATAGTTAATCAGTGGCTCATCGACGGCACTGCCGTCCAGACTGGCGGGACGAGTTACAACGTGGCGAATGTGACCGCGAACCACACCGTGCAAGTTACCTTCAAACGAGCCCTGACAGCTGTCGTCTCGCGCAAGAGTCATTTGAACGGGGGAACGTTTGATCTAGCTCTACCTTTGACGGGAGCGGCAGCGGTCGAAGCGCGCCAAACCGGTACTGCCCATACCCTGGTCTTCACCTTCTCGAATACGCTGAACAGCGTAGGCAGCGCGACGGTCAGCCAGGGAACGGGCACAGCGAGCAGTTTCGCGATCGGCAGCGATACCCATCAATGCATTGTTAATCTTACTGGCGTCAGCAATGCGCAGGTCCTCACCGTTACGCTTGGCAATACGGCCGACACGTTCGGAAACGTCGCGACTGTCTCGATCTCGATGGCCGTTCTCGTGGGCGACACGAACGGCGACGGCGCCGTCAATTCTGCGGATGCGTCGGAGACTCGCGCGCGTTCTGGACAAACCCTGACGGCGGCAAACTTCATGTCGGACGTGAACGCGGATGGCTTCATCAACACCGCTGATACCACCATCGTCCAAGCACGATCTGGAAATGGCCTGCCCTAGGTAACGGGGATCGCTTTCCCGCGCGCGAAGAGACAAAGCTAAAGCCAGCCTACCCCGCGAGCTGAGACACGTAGTAGGGCAGCGTGTCGCGCCAGTAGTTCCAATCATGGCCGGACCACTTCCGGTCATCGAGCCAATGGCGAATGCCTTTCGCTTCCAGGATCTCGTGCATGCGGTAGCTTTCATGCCGGGTGTTATCCCACTCGCCCGTACTGAGGATGATGTTCATGTGATTGAACTTCCATGGATCGGGAAGGTTCGGGAGGTAATCGTAGGGGCTGTTGAAGTAGACACTGTCGTCGTAGTAGCCGTCAAAGAAATCGCTGATGTCGAACGCGCCGCTCAGGCTGAGGAGATGACTCACCGTATCCGGATGACGGAAGGCAATGTTTGCGGCGTGATAGGCGCCGAGACTTGCGCCGCAGACGGCTACGCGATGGGCTGAGCATTCACGCCGCGCGTGATCGAACACCTCGTGGAGCAGCACGTTTTCGTAGGCCATGTGCGTCTTGATGCGATCGGCGGGATGAATCTGCTTGTTGTAGAAGCTGTCCAGATCGACGCCGTCCGGGCAATAGATGGTGATCTTCCCGCTGTCGACATGCTCCGCGCAGGCGTCGGTCAGATGGAAATCCTTGCATTGATAGAAGCGGCCGAAGGAAGTCGGGAAAAGAATCAACGGGATGCCGCGTCCGTCGCCGAAGACGAGCATCTCGAAGTCGCGGCTGAGATGCCGCGTCCACCAGCGGAGATAGCGTTCGTTCATGGCAGCTCTTTGATTCGGAGCTATGCCTCGGTCAGGTCGAGCCGTCTCTTTACTTCGAGCCGACTGTCTTGGCGCTCGTGAAAACCGCCCGCCCGATAACCCGCCGCCGCTGGACTTGCAGGCATCCGCGATGGTCTGTTACCGCGTAGCCATATTCTCAACGGTTTCGGCATGGCGCATCACACCCTCACTGGCAACATCAAGGCGCACACTCACTTTGAGTCGAGGTTCCTCCGGAACCGCCGGGATGTTCTTGTCTATCTACCGCCGGGTTATCGCCGCGCAAAAAACCGACGGTTTCCTGTGCTCTATCTGCACGATGGCCAGAACGTCTTCGACGCGGCCACGGCATTCGGCGGTGTGGAATGGGGCGTCGACGAAACCGCCCAGCGGCTGGTGAGCGAGAAGCTCGTCGAACCGGTGATCATCGTTGCAGTGGCAAACGCCGGAGAGGCTCGGATTCACGAGTACGTTCCGACGCGCGGACGCATCGACGAAAGCAGGCGGAAGCGCAGCAAGGGTCTGCTGCGGAAGTACGGGCATTTCCTGATCGAGGAACTCAAGCCGTTCGTCGACGCGCATTACCGCACCTTGCCCGGCCCGGATTACACCGGGCTCGGTGGATCGTCGCTCGGCGGGCTTGCGACCATGGTGCTCGGCCTCTGGTTTCCGAATGTCTTCCGTCGGCTCGCGGTGATGTCGCCGTCGATCTGGTGGGATGATTGCGTGCTGCTCAAGATGGTCGAGGAGCTCGATGAAGAAGCGAAACCGCCGCTGAAGATCTGGCTCGATACCGGCACGAATGAGCCCGGCTGGGAACGCGCGCGCATTCTCCGCGACGGTCTGGTCGAGAAAGGCTGGCGGCTCTACGACGATCTTCATTACTTCGAAGACGAAGGCGCGCAGCACACGGAAGCCGCCTGGGCGCATCGCATGGATGCAGCCTTGCGCTTTCTCTATCCGCCGCCGCCGCCCATTCTTCCGGGTCCGTCGCGTCGTCGCACAAGGCCTGTCGTGCTGCAGCGTCCCGCGTTCGCTTAGCGGAAGGAATCGCTGGTTGTCACCAGCCGCAGCGCGCTACTCTCCACGCCTTCAAGCATGGATGAGTTCGGCTATCTTTCGGTCCTTCTCTCGATCGTGATTGGTCTCGCCATGACCGAGATCCTGCAGGGCTTGCGCCAGCGCATGCTCGCGGTCGATCGGGTGAAGCCTTACCTGCCGACGAAACTCTGGGCCGGCACGCTGCTCCTCGTCTCGGCACAGATGTGGTGGGCCATGTTCGATTACCGCAATCGGCACGACTGGGTGTTCGAGCAGTTCTTTGTCCTGCTCACCCAGGCGATCCTGCTCTACCTCGCTGCTGGTCTGGTTTTCCCGGAGTTCCACGGCTCGGGAACGATCGATTTTCGCGAGCACTACTATCGGCAACGCACGCGCTTCTTCTCACTCCTGTTAGCCGGAACGCTCGCGAGTCTTTACCGCGATTGGGCGTTTAACCGCTCGTTGCCCGACCGGGCCAATCTCATTTTTCACCTGCTCTACATCGCGGTCGCGGTGACCGCGATCGCCACCGCACGCGAGTGGTATCACAAGTTCCTCGCACTCTTCATGACCGCCGTGTTCGTCTTCTACATCACCACGCTGTTCACCCGGTTGCATTAACTCCGATGTCGGACCCGCATCCCGCGACTCCCTACGAACTCCGCGTCCGCGTCGCGGAGGGCGACATCGACGGGCAGGGGCACGTCAACAACGTGGTCTACCTCCGCTGGGCGCAGGACGTGGCGGTCGCGCATTGGCGCTCCCTCGCGCCTAACGAGTCGCGCGCCGAGATCGGCTGGGTCGCGCGTCGGCATGAGATCGATTACCTCGCCGCCGGTTTCCTTGGAGACGGGCTGCGCGTCGCGACCTGGGTCGGGAAGCTGGAAGGCTTGAGCTTTGAGCGGCACACCGAAATCACCCGCCTCGCTGACGGGAAGGTGCTCTCACGCGTGCGCACCTTGTGGGTGCCGATCAATCCAAAAACCGGCCGCCCGAAACGCGTGAGCACAGAAGTGCGCGAAATCTTTTCCCGCGCCGCAGGGGTTGCCTAACGAATGGATTGCGCTAGACCGGCGCCGCGGTCTCCGCTTCCGCGAAATTGCCGAGGCGCCGGAACTTTTCGTAGCGCTTCTTCAGCAACTCATCCGTCGTCAGGGCAGCGGCGTGCTCTAAATTTCGGCGCAAGGCTTCGCTCAGTTGCTCCGCTGCGAGATCGTGATTGCGATGCGCGCCGCCTTCCGGTTCCGGCACGATTTCATCGACCACACCGAGCCGCATTAAGTCCTGTCCGGTGAGCTTGAGGGCTTCGGCCGCTTCCGGCGCGTGGCGGCGATCTTTCCAGAGAATCGCGGAGCAAGCTTCCGGGCTGATCACGGAGTAGTAAGCGTTCTCCATGATCATGACGCGATCGGCGACACCGATGCCGAGTGCGCCGCCGGATCCGCCTTCGCCGATGACCACCGCGATGATCGGCACCTGCAGGTTCATCATCTCGCGAATGTTCACCGCGATCGCTTCCGCAATGTGCCGCTCCTCCGAACCAATTCCCGGATACGCACCCGGCGTATCGATCAGCGCGATCACCGGCAGCTTGAACTTCTCCGCCAGGCGCATAAGCCGGAGCGCCTTCCGATAACCTTCCGGATACGCGCAGCCGAAGTTGCGCAAGACGTTCTCTTTCGTGTCGCGGCCCTTCTGTTGCGCGACCACGACGCAGCGCCATTTGCCGATGGTTGCGAGGCCGCAGGGCATCGCCTTGTCGTCGCCAAAAAAGCGATCGCCGTGCAGCTCCATCCAGTCGTTGAAGCAGCGATTGATGTAATCGAGCGTGAAGGGCCGCTGCACGTGACGCGCGATCTGCACGCGCTGCCAGGCGCTCAGGTTTGAGTAAATCTCGCGGCGCGTTTCGCGGATCTTTGCCTCCATCGACGCGACCTCATGATCGAAGTCGATCTCGTGCTCGTGCGAGTGACTGCGCAGATCCTGCAGCCGGCGTTGCAGCTCCAGGACCGGTTTCTCGAATTCGAGCGGCTGAACTTCCATCGCGCTTAGTCCGTAATGGTGACAGGCGTCTTGCTATTCACAAGCCCGCTCAACTCCTCCACGTCGGACGGCGCGAGCGCCAAACCGGTCGCGGGCGGCGGGACGCCGCCGGGTTGCGG
>JALZAD010000039.1 GCA_030948555.1 Verrucomicrobiota bacterium
CATTCGTGCTCAAAAATTCGCCCGGCGAGCAGCTCGCGAACCTGAGCGAGACCAAGGGTTTTCGCGGCCGTTTCGCTGACCTCGCCGAGCTGGCGAACTTCCTCGACCACGCCGTCTGCAAACATCCTCACCACTCGCTCATTAATACGGCGCTGGAGCTCCTCGCGTTCGCGAAAAAGGAGCACGCCTCGCGCGGTCCGGTTGGGTTTCGTTTGGCGCAACTCAGAGGCGGGTCGGTGCGTCACGAGACAGATTTCCAGGGCGCGAATCAGCCGGCGTTTGTTCTCGCGGTCGATCGTCGCCGCCGTTGCCGGATCGAGTCGTTCCAGACGGATGAACAACTCGCGTTCGGTGCATTGCTCGAGCTGCGCGCGAATCGCGTCGTCCGCCGCAGGCAACGGCGACAGTCCGTCGGTCAGCGCGCGTACATACAATCCGCTGCCGCCCACGACGATCGGGCGTTCGATCGATTCCATCGCGGTGAGCGCTTCGCGGCGAAACCGCTCCGCGTTCATCTCTTCGGTCAACGAGACGGTGCCGATGAGATGATGCGGCACGATGCGCAACGTCCCGGCTTCCGGCTTCGCCGTGAGCAAATCGAGACCGGCGTAAACCTGGAACGCATCGGCGCTCACGATCTCCCCGCCGATCCGTCGCGCCACTTCAGCCGCGATCTCGGATTTCCCGACCGCCGTCGGCCCGACGATGTAAAACGCTCTCGCGCTCATCCGTTATCGAGCACGGCTACCGCTGCGCAAAACAAAAACGGGAGACGAGCAGCTTGCGCCACCACGTCTCCCGTTCCGGTAAGCAAATGTTGCGTTGTTAGTCGGACTGCCGGTCGCTCGACTTCGCGCCGCTGACGAGCAGCTTGCGGCCGAGGAATTCTTTGTCGTGCAATTCCGTGACCGCGCGGCGGGCTTCTTCGACCGTGTTCATTTGGACGAAGGCGAACCCTTTGGAACGCTGGTTATGCTTGTAGGTCACGACTTCTGCGTTCTGCACTGCGCCGACCCCGTTGAAGAGCTCGAACAGATCGGACTCAGTGGCTTCGAACGACAGGTTGCCCACGTAGAGACGCGGGGTTGTGACTTCGACCTGCTCAGGTTTACGCGAAGGCCGCTCGGAGCGCTCAGAGCGTTCCTGCCGCGGCTGTGATTCTGGTTTCGGATGCGAACCGTTCATGCGCGGCACTTCCGCGCGTTTCGGCTCCGGCCTAGCGCTGCCGCTGAAGAAGCCGGTGATTTTCTCCCAAAGCGTCTGTTTAGCCGGCGGCTTCGGAGTGGAGGTGGTGGGACGGTACGGACGATCGCCGCCACCGCGTCGGGATTTCCCGCCGCGCGAACGCCGCGGTCTCCCGGATGTTTGAGTTGCCATATGTATGCCCAGTTATGACTGAATTAATGTTCGGGCGGAGCGCATCATTTGATGCCCGATCCCCAGCCGGCGCACCCCGCAGGGTCTGACGCGCTTGAGTGGCTGGCAGAAACTCCGCCTCCGGTGATGACGAGTGAGTCCGAATGAGGCGCACCGCATGAATCGACTGACGATTGAGCAGAGATGCGAAGGCACGCATTAGATATCTCCCAGAACTAAATCGCCGTGAAAAGCGGACGCCGGAGGGTTCGGAACACTCCCGGCATCTGCGGAAAAGTATGGAGGCTGTGAGGGGCGGAAGCAAGTGCGCCCTTCAACCACTCGTTAGCTTCGCCGAACCATCTTACTTCAACCAGACGCGCCGTTGGCCCGTTGCGTTTCGAGGAACCAGTCAACGAACCTGGGTAAGCCAACGCTGAGCGGCGTGCGCGGTTTGTAGCCGAGAAGCTGTTTCGCTTTCGAAATGTCGGCGCAAGTCAGCGGCACGTCGCCGGGTTGTTCCGGCATCTGGTTGATCTTTGCCTGTCGCCCGAGCGCCTGCTCGATCGCGACGATCAACTCGCGCAATTGAATCGTCTGGCTCTCGCCCAGATTGAAGATGTCGAACATTGATCGCTCGTACTGAAAGGCCGCCATCACACCCTGGATGATGTCGTCGACGTAGGTGTAGTCGCGCCGCGTGGTGCCGTCGCCGAACTGGTTGATCGACTCGCCGTCGTAGATGCGGCGAGTGAACTGATGGATCGCGAGATCAGGCCGTTGCCGTGAGCCGTAGACGGTGAAGAAGCGCAAGGCGACGACGCGGATCCCGTAAAGATGCGAGTAGGTCGAGCAGAGAAATTCGCCGCCCAACTTCGTCGCCGCGTAAGGGCTGATGGTTTGCTCGAGATGGAGATCTTCCGAGAACGGCACTACCTTCGACACGCCGTAAACAGATGAGCTCGATGCGAAGATGAACCGCTTCATCCCGGTGATGCGCGACGCTTCGAGGAGGTTCAGCGTTCCGCGGACATTCGTCTCGTAGTAGAGCTCGGGCGATTGAATCGAGGGCCGCACTCCGGCCCGCGCGGCGAGGTGCGCGACGGCGTCGAAGCGCTCCGCCTGGAATAACTTGGTGACCGCTGGAGCATCGCGCAGGTCGAGCTCGTGGATCCGAATATCCTTCGCGACGCCGGCGATGTTGGCCCGCTTGATCCGCGGATCATAATAGTCATTGAAGTCGTCGAGAATTGAGACTTCGTGACCAGCCGCGAGCAATTTTTCGACGAGGTGCGAGCCGATAAAACCCGCGCCGCCCGTGACCAAAGTCCGCATCGCGGCGACCGTAGAGATGAACCTGAAAACGAGCAAGGGCGGAGCACGCCTGGGCACGATCGTGGCAATGCTGCTCGCGTTCTGCGCTGCACTCGCGGCCGGCATTTTTCTGCGGCTGCCGACTCGGGTGTTCGAATCGCCGCGCGACGCTGCCTTGCGACTTCCCTCGCCGCTCGACCTCGCTTCTCTCCCGACCGCCGCGCGTTTTGATTTCCCTCTCGGCAGCGAGCATGGCGCGTTCGCTTACAACGCGCAGCCGTTCACGCAGAATCGCCACCTCGGCGATGACTTGAACGGCATCGGCGGGGAGAACAGCGATCTCGGTGATCCGGTTTACGCCGTGGCAGATGGGCGCGTCATCTTCGCGCGTGAAGGCGGGCCCGGCTGGGGCAAGATCGTCATCCTGCTTCATGCCTACGAGGAGAACGGCACGCGCAAATACGTGCAGTCCTACTACGCACACCTGCAGTCGTTTTCCGTCGCGCTGCTCGATGAAGTGAAACGCGGGCAGCAGATCGCCACGGTGGGGAATGCGGACGGAAAGTACTGGGCGCATTTGCACTTTGAAATGCGCGAGTTCCTCACGCCGTTTGTTGGCGCGGGATATCGCGAGGACACGCGCGGTTGGCTAAACCCGAGCGAGTTCATCGCGAAGCATCGCGGCGCTGCGGAAGATGACATCGGCAGATGATCATCGCAGCCGACGACGTGCACCGCGCGTCATCCTGAGGCAGGCGAAGCGCGCCGAAGGACCTCACCCACTCGCTGCTGATCACACCAATCGCCGTTTCGCCTACTAAGCAGCCTTAGTGAGATCACTCGCCGTCTTCGCGGCTCGCGATGACACACGCGCAGGGATCAGCCACGGCTGCCCGTTGGCAGAACGGTGTCGCAAGCGCGCCCACTCGCTGTTGATCACACCGATCGCCGTTTCGGCTACTCAAGCAGCCTTAGTGAGATCACTCGCCGTCTTCGCGCCTCGCGATGACACACGCGCCGGGATCAGCCACGGTTGCCCAATGGCAGAACGGTGTCGCAAGCGCACCCATCTGCTGCTGATCACACCAATCGCCGTTCGCTACTCAAGCAGCCTCAGTGAGATCACTCGCCGTCTTCGCGGCTCGCGCTGACACACGCGCAGGGATCAGCCACGGTTGCCCGATGGCAGAACGGTGTCGCACGCACGCCAGAAATACCACGCCGCGACGGAGCGATACGGCCGCCATTTCTCGCCGATCTTCTCGAGCTCTTTTGGCTTCGGCATCTTCCTTTTTCGGAAAGTCTTCATGTAGCCTTTGCGCACGCCGAGATCGTCAACCGGCCAGACATCGAGCCGGCCGAGTTCGAAGAGCAACAGCATCTCGACCGTCCATTTGCCGATCCCGCGGACCTTCGTCAGGCGCGCGATGATTTCGTCCTCGCTCATCTTCGCGAGCACCGCAGCGGATGGAACAGTTCCGTCGATCGTCTTTGCCGCGAGATCCTTGATCGCGACCGTCTTGCTTCCCGACAATCCGGCGGCGCGAAATTGCTCATCCGGCGTGGCGAGGACCTGCTTTGGATCCAGCCACTTCCTCTTGCCGTAGAGCGCGCGCACTCGGCCCCAGATCGTCGCTGCGGCTTTTCCACTCAGCTGCTGGTAGGCGATCGATTCCGCCAGCGCATCGAACGGGCGCACCAGCACACTCGCGCGCGGCTCGAATCGCCGCGCCTTTGAGATCAGCTCGGCGAAGCGCGGATCACTCGCGGAAAGATGCTGCAACGCGGCGGCAATCGGGTCGGGCGTTTCCATGCGAGAGCGTCTGTAGCGCAAAGGATCGGCGGCACGGCAGCGAAAAATCATTGCGCAGATAGAGCTGATCGCCGAACTGACGGCGATTCGTCAGAGACAAACTGCTTCCGCCGCACTCCACCTCATCATAGATTTGCCGACCATGAAGAAACTCGCCGGGCTCCTCCTCCTGCTTTCGCTCGTCTCCTTCGCCTCCGCGCAGGATGCGTCCGACAAGAACCTCATCTCGTCGCGCGCCACTACCACCACGACGGAAAAAACCACGCTCGATATCTTCGACCTCGACGCGACCTACGTCTGGGAGAGCGACATCACGAACGGCCGGAATTACGGCAAGCAGGACGCGCTTGAATTCGGCGCCGGCTATTCGCATCGCTTTTTGCTTCGCGGAAATTGGTATCTGCGCGGGGGGCTTGAGTATCACCGGTTCGATTTCAGCAGCACCTTCGCGCCACTCCCCGATCATCTGCAGAGCGTTGCGGCAGTTGTCTCGCTCGAGTACATGGTCGGCAACGACGTCGGTGCATTTCTGCGCTTCGACCCGGGCTTCTACTTCGAGAACGACATCAATCGATCGTCGTTCGACGTGCCGATCACCCTCGGCCGCGCGTTCGTCTTGCAGCCGGATAAACTCTTCCTCTTCGTGGGCGCGAACGTCGCTTTCCTCCGCGGCCAGTATCCTGTTCTGCCGCTCGCCGGCATCGTCTGGCGTCCGAACAAACAATGGACGGTCGACTTCGTCCCGCCGCAGCCGCGCGTGATTTACTCGCCTAACGACCGCTGGGATTTCTGGGTCGGTGGCCAGCTCACCGGCTGGTCCTACCGCACCGACCGCGACAATACGATCGTGCCCGCGCGGCTGAATGGCGCGCAGGTAGATTACTCCGAATACCGCGGTGCGGTCGGATTCACCTGGCATCCGACGCAGCAGACGTCCTTCGATGTCGGCGGCGGTTACGTCTTCCAGCGCCGCTTCAACTTCGAACGCGCGGGCGAAGAGTATAAAGCCGACCCGGCGCCGTTCGTTCGCGCTGCTTTTAAAGCCGAGTTCTAGGTCGCGGCGTTACTGCTCGATCCGGCGCAGCAGCACGACTGCGCTGACGAACGTCAGCACCGCACCAAAGCAGAGCGCGATCAAGCTCGGCGCGTAGTAGGCCGCGCCGGCGTGATAAAGATTCACCAGCCGGAAGGCGCGGCAGAAGTGCGTGAGCGGGAAGATCTCGGAGATCCAACGAATGCCCGCCGGCAGTTGCTGCAGCGGCGCGAACGCTCCCGAAAGCACGAAGACCGGCAGGAGGAAGAAGACGGAAAATTGGATCGCCTGGGTCTGGCTGCGCGAGAAGGCGGAGATCACGAGCCCGAGGCCTAACGAGCAGAGAAGAAAGACCACGCAGATGAGCGCGAGCACGCCGGGTTGATGGAATTCGACGCCGAAGTGCCAGCCGGCGAGCGCGACAATCATGAGGATGAGGAGAATGGAAATGGCGAGGTACGGGATCACTTTCCCGATCACGATTTCCCGCCGCCGCAAGGCCGTGACCATGAGCTGATAGAGCGTGCCGGACTCGCGCTCGCGCGCAATCGTGCAGGCCATCAGCGTGACGGTGATCAATTGCAGAATCAGCCCGATGATGCCCGGAATGACGTAGTCGATGAAGCGCTCCTTCGGGTTGTAGAGATTGTGTTTCTCGATCGACCACGGCTCCATCGCGGAGACGAATTGCTTCCTCACTTCGACCGGGATTTTCTCCGCCATCGCGAAGACGTCCTCCGGGAGTGCGTCGATCATTTCCTGCCGCTCGCCGAGCTGAAATTGCCCGACGGATTCCTGCACGCTCCCGTACAATTGCGGGGCAATGTTTGTGTCGCTCGCATCGAGATAAAGCTCGAGCGGGATCGGCTTCCCATTCGAAAGGCCTTCGCTCCAGCCCTGCGGAATGACGAGCGTGGCTTGCACGCCCTGCTGCAAAAGATCGCGATTCACGCCGCCGCCGGGCGGCTGCATGCGCCACTGGAACGTTTTGTTCTGCGTGATCTTGTCGACGAAACGCTGCGTGCGCGGCGTCGCATCGGCGTTCACCAGCACGGCGGGCACGTCGGTCATTTCACCCGCTTCAAACGCGTGACCGAACACGAGGGTGAAGATCGGCGGCAGCGTAATGAGCAGGATGAGGACACGACGATCGCGCGCGATGTGGAGGAATTCCTTCCGCGCGACGCTGGCGATGGCGGCGAGTGAGCTTCTCATTTCGGCAACGGCTTTAGCACCGCGGTGTAACCCTGCGAGTAGGCGGTGAAGACATCCTCCATGTCCGGATCAACCCAGCTCTCCCCTTTCCACTGCAACTCAGGAAACGGCCAGCGTTCGCGCCAGCGAGCGAGCAGTTTTTCGGGATCGGCCGCGTAGATGCGGAGGTGACCCGCGCGCAACGAAACGCCCAGCACATCCGGTTCTTCGCGCAGCCTAACGAGTGCTGGCATGACCGGATCGACATCGATCTCGAGCAGCTTGGTGTTGAAGCTGGAGATGAATGCACGCGGCGTGGCGTGTGCGAGCAATCGCCCTTGGTCGATGAAGCCGGCGTCGGTGCAGCGTTCCGCTTCATCCATGTAGTGGGTGGTGATGAAGATGGTGATGCCGGTGTTGCTCAGGTCGTAGAGCAGGTTCCACATCTGTTGCCGATGCACCGGGTCCAGGCCGGACGTCGGCTCGTCGAGGAAGAGGAGCGGCGGCTCGTGAACCAGGGCGCAGGCGATCGCGAGCAACTGGCGCATTCCGCCGGACAGACTGCCCGCCGCGACATCTCGCTTTTGCTCGAGGTCGGTCAATGCGAGCAGACGCTTGATGCGGTCCTCAATCTGCGCTCGCGGCACACGCGAGGCGCCGGCAAAGAAGTGGATGTTCTCTTCCACCGTGAGGTCCCGATAGAGGCTGAAACGCTGGGCGACGTAGCCGAACTTTTCGCGCGCCGCCTGCCGATCACGCCACACATCCAGGCCCGCGATGGTTGCGTCGCCGCTCGTTCGCCTAACGAGTCCACACAGCATCCGCATGGTGGTGGTTTTGCCGGCGCCGTTCGCGCCGAGAAACCCAAAGATCGCGCCCCGCTCGATCGTCAGTGACAGGTCGCTGACCGCGCAAAACCGCCCATAACATTTGCTCAGGCGATCGAGTTTGATGACTGGGTCGCTCATGGCGCAGGAGGGTGTCGCACTATGCTGGCGATTCGCGCGAAGCCAACCATTCGAGGGTGAATAGCGACTCAAAGATGGCGTCTGACACAGACGCCCTACCATGTCGACCTACTTGCAAACCAGACCGACGCCGCAAAGGTTTCTCGTGATCACTTCGCGTCTTTCTCTCGCAGTCGTTAGTCTGCTCACGCTCGCCGCCTCCGCGGTTGTCACGCATGCGGCTGATCCCGCCGCGGAACTCGCGAGCTTCTCGGTTTTCAACAGCGTCGACCTTGCGCAGCTCCAGGGTGAAGCGAAGCCGGTGCGCGGCCCGGCGATGAACAGCTCCCGCTTCCAGTCCGTGCAGACTTGCTGGGTTGCGCCGGGCGCACCAGCGCAGGTCAGCGCGGCATTGCGCAGCTTCAATCCTGCGCGCCACAGCGAGCTGAAGGTGATCTCGCACACGAACGGCACCAACTTCTCCGGCCTCGCCAGCGTCCCGAATAACTCCGCCGTGCAATGGCTGCAAAACGCCACCGCGCAAAAGTCGAACGAGTTGCAGATCAGCAAGCAGGAAGCGGCCAGCAACGCGCCCTTCGCGCAGTTTTGGTCGGGAATTCTGAGTTCGCGCGCGAGTGCGGGAGTCTTCGGGCAGCCGCCTTACGACAACACGGGCAAGAACATCAAAGCGGGCGACGAAATCAATTCGATGCTCAGCGAGCAGGGCAAAATCAAGAAGCAGTTCTCCGGCGTGATCGGCTCGAAAGGCGATCAGTATTGGGAGCTGCTCGAGGTCGATGAAAAAGGCGTGCTCACGCTCGGCGCCTCCTTCAACAAAGGGATGCAGATGGCTGACGTTCTCTACTACGCGAGCGGCGGCTACTACGCCGCGGTCACGCTTTACCAGCTCTGGCCCGTCGACGTCGGCGGCAAGCCATCGACGCTCGTTTGGCGCGGTGATTTGGTTTCATCCGGCGAGCTGGCGGACCTCCGTGGCGTCGAGCGGCTGGGCTCGGAGTCGGCACTGATCAAGGATGTCGCGAAGTCAGTCCGCGCTGTCCGCGGCGAGCACTAAACGGCGCGCAACCGCGACGCGGGCGAGGCACGAAGTAGTTGCAATGAAGAGCCATAGTTCTCTCGCCGCGCTGCTCTGTGCATGTTGCCTAACGAGCGGTTTCGCTCAAACGGTCGAGACGAATACCGAGACGACGGAAGGCGCGTCGAGCGGCAGCTTCCCGTTTGAATTCGAGACCCAGGTGAGCCTGGTCAGCGACTCTGAGTTGCGCCGCGGCTACCGCGACATCCGCGAAGTCGATGAGGATTACTCGATGGTGCGGTTCGTCTACACGCCGCGCTTGAAGTACGGAATCCTGCGTCTCGGTGTCGCCTATGAGCGCTTCGGGTTCGGGATGCGCGAGGCATTTGAGGTGCCGCGCGGATTGCAATCGCTCGCCGCGGTGGTGGGTTTCGATACCCGGCTCGGCGATTCGATCTTGGTCCGCTTCGAAGCGCAGCCCGGCGTCTACACCGGCACGCGTTTTGACTTCGATGACTTTCACGTGCCGTTCATTCTCGGGGGCACTTATCTCTACAGCTCGAGCGTGCAGTTCGTTTTGGGGATCAGCGTTGACTACGAGCGCAGCTATCCGGTGTTTCCTGGCGGCGGAGTCCGGTGGCGTTTCGCGCCGCAGTGGGTGTTGAACGCGGTCATGCCGACACCGCGGCTCGAGTATGAGCTGACGAAAGACGTCACGCTTTACGCCGGCGCGGATCTGAAAGGCTCCACCTTCCGTGTCGACAACCGCTTCGGCGCGGAGCGCGGCAACAGCAAGCTGAACAACGCCGTTCTCACCTACAGCGAAATCCGCACCGGCGCCGGGCTGGCGTGGAAGTTATCGCCCGGTGTGAAGGTCTCGGTCGAAGGCGGCATCGTGCCTTACCAGAACTTCGACTTCCACCGCACCAACGTTCGCTACCATCAGGAAAGCGTCGGCGCATACGGCTCCGTCGCGATCAACGCGAGCTTCTAGCCCGCAGGCGCAGGGCTAACGAAGATCCTTATCCAACGCGCCGATCCTGCGCGTTTCCGGCCAGAGCGAGCTAACGCCGAGGACAGTCAGAATTGTCACCACGCCTCCGCCGACCACCGAAACGATCGGCCCGAAGAGCGCGGCGGTTAACCCCGACTCGAGCGCGCCGAGCTCGTTCGATGTCCCGATGAAGATGTTGTTTACCGCGGAAATTCTCCCGCGCATCGTGTCGGGCGTGAGCAGTTGCAGCAAGGTGTGTCGCACGACCAC
>JALZAD010000252.1 GCA_030948555.1 Verrucomicrobiota bacterium
TTCAGCCTCGCCATCATCCTGATTTTCCTCGTCCTCGCGGCGCAATTTAACAGCTTCCGCGATCCGTTGATCATCCTGCTCGGCTCGGTCCCGCTCGCGTTGTTCGGCGCGGTCATCTTCATGTTCCTGAAGCTGCCGAACCCGAACATGAAGTTCTTCACCAACGCCTTCACGACCAGCTTCAACATCTACTCGCAGGTCGGCCTCGTGACCCTCGTCGGCCTGATCGCGAAGAACGGCATCCTGATTGTCGAGTTCGCGAACAAGCTGCAGATCAACGAGCGGCTCGAGAAAGTCGCCGCCGTCGCGCAATCCGCACGCACGCGTTTGCGTCCTGTTCTGATGACCTCGATAGCCACCATCGCGGGTCACCTGCCGCTTGTCTTCGTCACCGGCGCGGGTGCGAAGGCTCGTAACTCGATCGGCTTGGTGCTGGTCGGCGGGATGACCATCGGGACCATCTTCACGTTGTTTATTGTCCCGTCGCTCTACGTCCTGCTCGCGAAACAGCATCAACACGATGAGACGGGTATCGACGTCGATGGCGACAACATCGGCGACGCGCAAGCGCTGCCGGAGTTCGCTATGGCTGACGGGAACGGCAACGGAAAAGCGCGCTGGCGCGACGGCAACGGCTCCTAGAATTGCTGTAGTGCGCGCTGTCCTCAGCGCACTTGTTTGACGATCGCACCGCCTCGAAGTCCGCTGCGGACAGCGGACGCTACAGCCTATTTTCGCGGCGGCTGACCCGGCGCGGAGACTTCCTCTTCCGTGCGCTCGATGCAGACCGCGTGCTGGCTCGGGCAGCCGCCTGAGCCGCATTGATTCGCGTAGACCTGCGTGAACTCCGCGCCGAAGAGCAGGATTTGCGACGAGTAGTAAATCCAAAGCAAGAGCGTGACTAACGAACTCGCCGCGCCATAAGCGGAGCCGGCCGCGCCGCTCCCGAGATACAAACCGAGCGCCCATTTTCCGACGAGGAAGAGGATCGCCGTCATCGCGGATCCGACCCAGACGTCGCGCCATTGCACCTTCACGTCAGGCAGGAACCGGAAGATCATGGCGAAGAGCAGAATGATCAGGCTGAGATCGACCACTGCGTAGACGCTGAAAGCGAGTGCAGCGCCGCCGGGCAGCGAGTGTTCGATGTAGTGGCTGAAGCCTTTCAGCAGTGCCTCCACCGTGAGCGACACGAGCAGCAGGAAACAGATGCCCCCAACCATGGCGAACGAGAGGAACCGCACCCGCACATACGCCATGATCGCGTTGCCCGGTTTCGCTTTTACGCCCCAGATCGTATTGAGCGCGTCCTGCAACTGCCCGAACACACCGCTCGCGCCGAATAAGGCGAGCGCGACACCAATGACCGTTGCAAGCGTACTCGCAGAAGGCTTCGCCGCCGTCTTCGCGATGTCCTGCACCACCTGAATGCCGCTCGGATTCATCACGTAGCGCATCTGATCCGTGATCCGCTCCCACGCACCGTTCGGGTCTTTGCGAAAGATGATGCCGATGATTGCGAGCAAGACGAGCACGAGCGGCGCGAGCGAAAAGACGGTGTAATAGGCGAGCGCGGCGCCGAGCGTCGGCGCCTTGTCCTCCAGCCATTCGTTGAAGGTCTGCACGAGCAGTCGCCAAAGCGTGGCGGGCTTCAACGTGCTGATGAATGATCGTTCTGCCTGGCTTGCCATGGTCTGCCTTCTATTCGCGCCGCGCGGCGGGAGAGGATGGAATCGCGCGATGCGACCACCCGCAGGTCGGACGCGTTTAGTTAGGGTGGACTGGATTCAACACCTGCAATGGCCGGCCATGGCCGCCTCGCTCATCTCGGCCTGGCTCGTCGCCGGCCAATCGAAAGACAAAAGGAAGTGGGGCTTCTGGATTTTCCTTTTCAGCAACGTGCTCTGGGTGATCTGGGGCTGGCCCGCGAAGGCCTACGCGCTTATCGTGCTGCAGTTCGGCCTCGCCATCCTGAATATCCGCGGCGTGGCTAAAAACGAGACGTAATGCTGTAGCGTCCCTCCGATGCTGTAGCGTCCGCTGTCCTCAGCGGACAA
The DNA here is from genome assembly GCA_030948555.1 of Verrucomicrobiota bacterium. Taxonomy (GTDB): domain Bacteria; phylum Verrucomicrobiota; class Verrucomicrobiia; order Chthoniobacterales; family UBA10450; genus JACCTI01. Next base: position 2,058 of record JALZAD010000252.1, read on the forward strand.
ACGCGCTGATCACGCGTGCGGCAGTGCGCTGAGGACAGCGCACGCTACAGCATCAGTCGTTGGTAGAGCGCTTCGTAGATCGGGACGATTCGTTCGGCGGAAAATTTTAACCGCGCGTCGTGCGCGGCATCTTCGCCCATCGTGCGCGCGAGCTCGCGCTCCGTGGCGAGCCTAACGAGCGAGGCGGCCATCCCTTCCACATCGCCGAATTCGTGCAGAAAACCAGCGCGTCCGTCGCTCACCACTTCGGGAATTCCGCCGACGCGGAAAGCGACCACCGGTCGCGCGTGAAACAGCGTCTCAAGAATACTCAGCCCGAAGCTCTCATGCTCCGATGTGTAGAGGCCCGCGTCTGCGGCCGAGAGGTAATCCTCCACCTCGACGACGTTATCGCGCACGAGCACGTGCTCACGCAGATGCAGCTCATCGCGGAGCAGCGCGTGCGGCGCGAACGGGCCCGCCGCTAAAATCAAAAGCCGCATCGGCTGCTTGGAGCGCGCCGCGGCAAATGCGCGGAGCAGCAAGTCGATACGCTTCGGAGCGCGAAGATTTGAGGCATGCGAGACAACAAATTCGTTCTCGCTGACCCCGAGCTCGCTCCGTATCTCCACGCGCGTTCGCTTCGGTTTCGTCGGAACGAAGAAGTTCGGGATCACGTCGATCTCCCGCTCGAGTGAGAAGGTGGCGAGTGTCTCGTCGCGCAGACTTGCCGAGACGGTCGTGATCGCGTCCGACTCGCGCAGCGCATGCTCGATCGCGTCGCGGTAACTGGGGTCCTGCCCGAGCAAGGTCGTGTCCGTGCCGTGCAGGGTTGTGACGGTGGAGGGGCGGCTCTCCGCAGCCGCAAGCATTTCCCTCGCGAGAAACGCCGCCGTCGCATGCGGCACTGCGTAGTGCACGTGAAAGATGTCGAGCCGTTCCTCACGCGCGACCCGCGCCATCTTCACCGCGAGCGGCAGCGTGTAATCCGGGTAGCGGAAGAGGCTGTATTCGTTCACCACCACCTCGTGAAACGCGATGCGCGGCTGTGAGAGATCGAGGCGGACCGGCTTCGATGAGCTGAAGAAATGAACCTCGTGTCCGCGCCGCGCGAGCTCGTGTCCGAGCGCCGTCGCGAGGATGCCGCTTCCGCCGATCAGCGGGTAACAGGTGATGCCGATCTTCATCAGAAGAGGCGCACGGACCGCGGGATTTCCTCGAGCGAAGCGACGAGCAAATCGTCCGTTGCGAAAAGCGCCTGCGCGTATTCGACGCCAGCTTCAATCCCGAGCAGCCGCGCGCGTGCGGTTTGCAGATCGATGTAACGCCGCGTGCGCAACTGCGTGCGATGACATTCCATGAGCGCGATCCACTTCTCGTAATGCGCGCTGATGTCGACGCGAATGCGCGTCGCGTTGCGCGGCTCGGCGCCGGGCGTGACGGCATACTGAAAGTGATGCGCGACGCTGTGCGATTCGAGCGGGCGCAGCTCGGCGATTCCGCCGTAGCGCGCAAGACGAGCCGCTTCCTGCGCAAGCTGACCGATCACGATGTGATCCGGGTGCTGGTCGTCTGTCGTGACAGAACTCAAAACAACGTCGGGTTTCGTCCGCCGAATCTGACGCGCGAGCTCAAGCGCATTCGCCGTCGTGCGTTCCATCCGCGCATCGCCGCCGAAATCGAGGAAGTGAATCTCTGCGCCTAACAAGTCAGCGGCGTCGCGCGCTTCGGCTTCGCGTTCGTCAGGCGTTCCGCTGGTGCCGGATTCACCGCGCGAGCAGACGCAGAGCGTGATCTCGGCGCCGCGCGCCGCTTCCGCGAGCAGCACGCCACCGCAGGCAAACTCGAGGTCATCCGGATGTGCGCTGATGGCCAGAACTCGCATCGGCTACGGAAGGTAAGCGCGGTCTGATTCCGAGATGGCGTCACGCGTGACGAAGTGCACTTCCGGCGCTTCATCCTCCTTCAAATACTGCATCTCGCCCGCGCCGGCGACGTAGTGCGTGCAATGGATAACCGACTGCATCCAGCGCAGTCGCGTATCGCGTGTCGGGCTGATCTGCGCCTTGCCGTAGCTCTCGTTAGGCAAACGGATGTAGCAATCACCGCCCTTGTGCAGCAGCAGGCAATCATCACCTTTTCGCGCGCGCACCAGTTCGCCTTCGTATTGCACGTCGACGAAGCAATCGTCGATCTCGCAGGCCTGCTCGCGAAAGGCACGATCGCTTGAGCGAACAACATCGATCCCGTCGAGCAGCGCCATGCGCCGATACATCTCGAGACAAAAATCGGCCACGTTCTCCGCCGCGTTAGCCTTGAAGTGCTCGACCAGCTGCGGCCCGACGCATTGCACCAGCTGCGCACCGAGCTTCCGCTTCGACTCCGGCAGGATGCGTTTCGCGAAGAGCGGCGAGAAACATTTCTGCAGTTGATTGGCGAAAGTGAAGTTGAGCCGCCGCTCCTCGCCCGTGTGCCGGTCGCTCAGGATCGTGACCGTTTCGCGGGGGTCGTGATCGCTATCGTGAAAGAAGAACACGATCTCGCCGCCGATCTCTTGTTGCAGCCGCCGCGCGGTTTGGAATTTTGCGAACAAGAAGCGGCGGGGAAAAATCCCGCACGGTTGTTGTCCGAAACAAATGATCGGTGACACTTAGCCGAATGTTAGCACAGTGCGATCGGCCCTGCCGCGCGCATCGCCGCCGCCGCCGCATTCGTTACTCGTTAGTTACCGCTCGCCTCCCCCACCCGATAAAACAAAAAACCGCATGCCGATCATGAGGCGACATGCAGTTCCTGTCTCTGTAGCGTTCCTGGCACACCGTTGGGGCAAAGGCTTTTGCAACTACCTCTACCTCGCCGGTCTGGCTACGACCTTAGATCACGCGCAGCGTTCCGGAGTCAGACCAATCGCTGGCGCCTGCGGCACCGATGCAATTCATCTGCACATTGTAGACCTCACCGGGGGTAAGGTCCTCAAACTCGAAACGCACGCCTGTCTGCTGGACGGTTTGGACAAACACGTCCGGCTTCGAGGAGACCGCGATACGTCCGCTATAAAGGGACGCACCCGGGATCCTCTCCGTTGCCGCTTTCAACGTGCCGCTGTTCATGCCCTGCGTCAGCACCGGTGTTCCCTGGTCCGGCAGAGGGCCGACAGGCGTAC
>JALZAD010000286.1 GCA_030948555.1 Verrucomicrobiota bacterium
AGGAGCTGGTGAAGAAGCACGGCTATCTCGCGCTCGAGCAGTTGAAGTGACGCGGGCGCTCAGCTGGCTGTTTACAGCCGTCGCGCTCGTCACGGTGGGCGCGCTGACGCTGATTTTCCTCGTCCAGAGCCTTCCTGTCTGGCAGCACGAGGGGCTTCGTTACATCACCGGCGCGAGGTGGTTCTACCGCGCGAATGTCTACGGAGCGCTGCCGATGATCTACGGTACGCTCACGGTCGCGGTCATCGCGCTTTTGCTCGCCGAGCCGATTGCGCTCGGCGCTGCGATCTTCACCTCCGAGTTCCTGTCCGACCGCGCACGGCTCGCGGTCAAGATCGTCATCGAACTCCTTGCCGGTGTGCCCTCGGTTGTTTACGGGCTCATCGGCATTCTGCTTTTGCGCAATTGGATCTACGACCTCTTCGCGCGCTTCGATCCGCTCAGCGGCGACACGCTCCTTACCGCGGGAGTGTTGTTAGGTGTGATGATTCTGCCCACGATTATGACGCTCGCGGACGATGCGCTGCGCAGTGTGCCCGCGAATCAACGCGCCGCCGCGCGGGGACTCGGCCTGACGGCAAGCGAGACAGTGTTCGCCGTTGCCTTACCGCAGGCCGCTCGCGGTTTGCTTGCCGCGCTTTTGCTCGGGCTCGGTCGCGCGCTGGGGGAAACAATCGCCGTTTTCCTGGTGGTCGGCCGGCAGGACAACCATCTTCCCGCAAACATTCTCTCGCCGCGCGCCTGGCTGGAAGCTGGCCAGACGCTCTCGAGTAAACTCGGCGGCTCCGAGACCAACATCGCATACGGCGATCCGCTGCATTGGGGCGCGATGGTCGGGCTGGCCTTGATCATGATGACCATGGTGCTCGCCGTTACCATGACCGGCGCGCGGCAGCGCAAGACGAGGTATGCGACGAGCATCTAACCTCCTCTTCCAGGCGCTCTGCGGTCTGTGCGCGCTACTTGCCTGCGCGCTGCTCGTCGGACTCGTTTTCGTCATCGCGCAACGCGGCATTCCTGCCTTGAGCTGGTCATTCTTCACCGAGCAAATCCGCCAGGTAGGATCGGCTGGCGGCATTTTCTATAACTTGATCGGCACCCTCATCCTGATCAGCGCCGCGCTCGTCCTCTGCGCACCTTTCGCGACGGCGCTCGCTCTCACCGAATCGGTTTACCTGCGCGGCCGGTCGGCGAAATCGCTTCTCGGCTTGTTCCTCTACACGCTCAACGGCATCCCATCGATCGTCTTCGGCATCTTCGGCTTCATCGTCTTCGTAAAATTCTTCGGCTGGGGGAAGTCGTGGCTGATCGGCGGAATCCTGCTCGCGCTCATGATTCTACCCACAGTTACGGTTGCATTGATCGAGCGCATTCGAGCGTTACCCACAAAGTATGTCGAAGCCGCGGCGGGACTCGGTTTGAATCAGGCGCAGATCATCTGGTCGGTGATTCTTCCGCAGTCGTGGACCGGTCTCATTACTGGATCGCTGCTCGGACTCGCGCGTGCGACAGGCGAGACGGCGCCGATTATGTTTACCGCGACGATTTTTGCTGGCGCGAGCCTGCCGCACGGCATCCGGGAAAGTCCGGTGCTCTCGCTGCCGTATCACATCTTTATCCTCGCGCAGGACTCGTTCGACCCCGGGGTCGGCGCCAAGCTCTGGGGCTCGGCGCTTGTCCTCCTCGCGCTTGTCTTCGGGCTCAGCATGATTGCCCTCCCCTTACGCCTGCGCTTACATGATGAAGCTCATGGCTGACGCGGACACGCTCATGCACAACTCCACTGCGCGCCGCGACGAAGTCTTTCGCGTCTCGAATCTTTCCGTCACCGCGCGGGGCAAAACTCTGCTGCGCGAAGTCAATGTCGCCATCCCGCCGCGGCAGGTCTTCGGCATCATCGGTCCGTCCGGCGCCGGCAAAAGCACCTTCCTGCGCTGTCTGAATCGACTCACTGATCTCACGCCCGAGATCTGCGTGAGCGGCGATGTGCAATTCAATGGCACATCTGTACGCAGTGCGGCGGTTGACCCCGACACCCTTCGCGCGCGCATCGGTTTCCTCTTTCAACAGCCCGTCGTCTTCCCGCGAAGTACGCTGGAAAATGTCCTCTTCGGCGTGCGTCATCTGCGCCGCCTGAAGCGCACCGACTCTGCAGAAATCGCCGAGCGCGCGCTGCGCGAAGCTGCGCTCTGGAGCGAAGTGCGCGACCGCCTGCACGACTCCGCGCTCGCGCTATCGGTCGGCCAGCAACAGCGGCTTTGCCTCGCCCGTGCGCTCGCTACTGAACCGGAGGCGATCCTGATGGACGAGCCGACCAGCGCGCTCGATCCAAAGTCTACGCAAGCAGTCGAAGAGCTGATCCTGAAACTGAAAGAACGCCACACCATCGTCCTCGTCACGCACAACATCGGCCAGGCCCGCCGCGTCACCGATTGGCTGGCCTGCATCTGCGTTCGTGACGGCGCTGGCACCATCGCCGAGACTGCTTGCTGCGACGCCTTGCTCGAGAACCCGCAATGTCAGGAAGTGGTGGAATATCTCGGAGCACCGTCGCTCTCGACATCATGAACAATTTTGCCGCCACCCTGGCCGCGCATTCGATGCCTTTGCGGCACACGAAGACGGAGATCCTGCAGGTCAATGTCGGCAAGCTATGCAACCTGACTTGCGTGCATTGCCACGTGAACGCGGGCCCGAAGCGGAAAGAAATCATGACCCGCGAAACGATCGATCGCGTGATCGATTGGCTGGCCAAGACCGACATCCCGACCGTCGACCTGACTGGCGGCGCGCCCGAGATGATTCCCGACTTCAAGTATTTCGTGCGCCGGCTGAAATCGCTTACGCCGCCGCGCCACATCATCGACCGGTGCAATCTGACGATCCTGCTCGAGCCCGGCTTCGAAGATTACGCGCAGTTCTTAGCCGAGCATCAGATTGAGATCATCGCCTCGATGCCGTGCTACTCACCGGAGAACGTCAACGCGCAGCGCGGCGAAGGAGTGTTCGACGCCAGTATCAAAGGCCTGCAGCTGCTGAACTCGTTAGGCTACGGGATTGATCCGGCGCTGCCGCTGCACCTCGTTTACAACCCGAACGGCGCCTTCCTTCCCGGCCCGCAGGCCGAGCTCGAAGCCGACTACAAACACGAGCTGAAAGATCATTTCGGCATCGTCTTCAACAGTCTCTTCACCATCACGAACCTGCCGGTTTCGCGTTTCGCTTCCTGGTTGAAGAACAACAATAAGCTCGGCGACTACATGCTGTTGCTGAACGACGCCTTCAACCCTGCAACCGTGAACGGCTTGATGTGCCGCAACACCATCAACGTCAGCTGGCTCGGCGAAGTCTTCGACTGCGATTTCAATCAGATGTTAAAGATGCAATGGCGCGACGATCAGCGCGGCTTGTATCTCTGGGACGTTGATCCGGCGTCAGTCGAGAATCGCGAAATCCTCATCGCCGATCACTGCTTCGGCTGCACCGCCGGCGCCGGCTCGAGCTGCGGCGGCGCCCTGCTGTAGCGTCCGCTGTCAGCGGACTTCGTGCATCGCAGCCTCGTCCGTCGGTGCGCTGAGGACAGCGCAGGCTACAGCACGCCGCGCGTAGTAAATGCGGTGCAGTGTCTCGGCTGAGACGCCGAGCTTATAGAAGAGCAGGAACAAAGCGTTGCGGATCGTCGTTCGCCACGCGCCGTTTTCGATGTGATGCCGCGGCGACGTGCGGATCGGCGGATCAAGCACGGCAACAGGTCCCGCGGCGCGCAGTCGCCGCGAGAACTCGACGTCTTCCATCAACGGGATTTCAGCGAACCCGCCGAGCTTCCGAAAAACTTCGCGCCTAACGAATAGTGTCTGGTCGCCGAATAATGTTCCGCCGTGGCGGGTGAGAAACCGCGCGACAAACTCGAAGCAGCGCAAGTGTGGATGCCGCTCGTCGAACTGCCGGTAAAAGGCACCGCCATTGATTGACTCGTTTGCCATCGCAGCGCCAATCGCCTCGAGATGCGTCGCTTCGATCTCGGTGTCGGCGTGCAGGAAGACGAGGACGTCGCCGGTCGCCGCGGCTGCGCCTTCGTTCATCTGTTTGCCGCGACTCGGTTGAGCACAGCGCCGCGCCGTCACGTTCTCACCGCGCGGCAACTCAGCGTCGGGCGATGCTTCGACCACGATGACTTCGTGAACCGACGCGAGCTTCGGCAGGAGCGCGCGCACATTCTCTCCGTCAGCCCACGACGGAATGACAACGCTGATCTTCAGGCGATCGGCGCCGCATCTTCGGCGGGCGCGAAAACTTGCGGCTGCTTCAACAACTCCGGATTGCCCAGCCGCGAATCGTAAACTTCCGACCAGGTCTGCTGATTCATCGAGCACATCGGAACCGCTTCCCACTCGCCGTTCCGCTTCACCGCGCCTTTGAAGACGCAGGAATCGAGTCGCGCCTTGATCGTCGCGTCTTCATCCGCGCGCGCGACCATCTTTGCGTCCATGAAATTGTGAATGCCAAGCCCGAGCGTGTGCGCACGGCTGGTGAGCAACGCGCGGGTGAACTCGAACGGCACCTGACCATTCACCGCGAGGCGCAGCGCGTGGGCAATCATGCGCGTGATCATACCCGGATTCTGGAACAACAACCCGGCGATCCGGAACGGCGTTGTGCCCGCATCATCGCGAACGACCGACGCTCCGCCCACCCGCTCGAGCAAATCGCCGAAGAGCGCGCGGGTGCGATCGTCCTGCGGCGGAAACGGGATGTAATGCCCGGTGTTCTTGTTGATCAACAGTGGACACCAGCTGTTGCAATC
>JALZAD010000318.1 GCA_030948555.1 Verrucomicrobiota bacterium
CCAGGTAACGCGCGCGAAGTTGCGCGCTCTGGTAGGCGCCGGCATTGCGCGAAGCGAAGAGGTGAAAGCGAAGCCAGCGACGATCGGTGCGTGAGACGCGTTGCGTCTTACGAAAGAATGCAACGAAAAGCAGGAGGACGAGGTAGGTGTCGACCTGCGCCTGGAGCTCGAGGTTGCGCGCGTAATCCTCGGAATGGATCTCGCGCGTGCCTTGTTTGAATTGCAAGGCGGCGTGGAGCGCGTGGTTGATCTCCTCCACGAACGCAATCAGCGAGTGGATGTTTGCATTCGTCACGCCGCTGCGCGGATCGTGTTTCTCGAGCTGATCGATCAACCAGCGCGAGTAGTAGATGCCAACGTAAAGCTGATCGTCCGCGCGGCGAAGAAAGGTCCGCGCAAGCTCGCTCAACTCACGCGCCGATGCGCCGGCGGCGTGGCTCAGTTGAGCGCAGCGCATCCGGTCAATCAGGCAATCTTCGAGATTGATCCCGACCTGCGCGTAAGTGCGCTCAAAGAGGCGCTGGATTTGGCTGAAGAGCGTCTCGTTCACAACGCAAAGCGCGGCGTGTAGTCGCTATCGAGATTGAGCAATTGCTCGGAGAGCTGGTTGAGCGCGAGACGCACCTCGCGGAAGCGATCGGCCAGTTCTTCGTAGACGTCATTCAGCTCGCAACGGCGCGCGGTCGCGTGCGACGCGACCATCTGGTAATTCGTCCGCCCGATCTGCTCGTAGAACTTCAAGTCGGGCGCGCCACGCAGACTGCGCCGTTGCGTGTTCTCATGAAAAATCCCGCTGAGGAAGAGCGAGTAATTCCCGACATGCGCGCGCAGCAGAAACGCCTGCTCGGGCGAGACGCGGGTCAGCGCGATCAACATGTCGCAAATGTATTGGCGGCCGCCGTCATCGCTCACGTGCGGCACCTGCAGGCCGTTCATGCGCGAGAAGGTCTCGAGCAACGAGGCGACGTAATCGCAGAGCTTCCGATCCTTGATCCCGGCCTGTCGGAGAACGTGGCGCGCAAGCACGTAGAAGTAGAACTGCGACGAGATCGCGAGTTGTCCTGCGTGAGAAAGGATGGCGTCGATCAGCCGCGGATTATCGAGCACCGCATCGCGCGTTTCCGAGTTACTGAGCAAGTCGCCTAACGAGACGTGGTCGGTCTGCGAACGTGCCAGCGTGCGCACGACAAAGTCGAAATCCGAGGCGGTGAAGCGCTCCCGACAATTCGCTCGAATCATCGAGATGAAATTATGAACAACGCCCGTGCCGATTTCAAGAGGCTCGTCGCCCTTGTCGCGGATTACGCGGTTCGAGCAGGTCCGCGTTCAGCAAACCGAACCGCCTGCAATCAGGGCCCCAGGTAGTTACAATCCGACAGGGTGCCGCGCATCAAAGCCGCGCGGCGGCCGCGCCGTGGCCTGCCAGCGCGGTGCCCAGTTGCGATTGATCCGCATCGTATTCCAAGCCGTCGTATCGAGCCGTAAGCCGGCGATGACCGCGAAGGTGTGACCGTTGCGCGCGTAGATCGTGATCCATTTACCCTGACCTCTCGCGCCGAAGCGGCGGAAGTCAGACGAGCTCATGGGCGACGGGACAACGCCGGCCGCGCCGAGGGCGTAGGAAACCGTGCCCGAGCAGTCGTAACCGGAGTCGACGAAAGACCGGTGTCCGCCTCCGTAGCGATAAGGCTTGGTGCGGAGTTGGTTGGCCGCCCAGATGGCGCGCTTCACTTCCGCGGGAGCTTCCGCCGGCGCGAGGGCAACACCGCCGCGAAGAGTGGCGTGATTGCCTGGAACAACGGGACCGGTGAGGGGAAAGAGGATCGAGGAACCAGATGCCGCGTTCACGGCGCAGAGCGCGCTGCACGCGACAAGAAGTTTCAGGATGTAAGACTGCATCGCGCCGTGTTTTAGCCAGCTATGTGCCAATGGCCAGAAGAAACTCACGTCCGGCGCGCCGCAAATTTCCTAACAGTAGCCCGGTTTTCCGCGCCGCTGCTCATAGGGTCTTCAGGTATTCAACGACCGCGTCTTTCTCCTCCGGCGTGAGTTGCGTGCCGTAAAGATGGCCGCCGTTGCCTTCGCCGCGACGGCGCGTGTCGAAAAGAAAGAACGGATCGTGCGGCTCGCCGCGCGGACCGACGACTCGTGGCGCAGGTTCCGCCCAGCCGACCTTCACCGGATCAAAGACATCGTAGCCGCGATGAAACGTGACCGGCCGTTGCTCCGGCGGATTAAGCAGATCGCGCAAGCTCGGCACCGAGCCGTTATGCAGGTACGGCGCGCGCAACCAGATGCCGTCGAGCGGCGGCGAGAGGTAGCCGTATGGGTCGAGCTCTGTCATGGCGCGGGCGTTCGATGCTCATCTCTTTGACCTTGCGATTCGCTTCCTGCGCGGCCGCTTTCGACCACGATTTCGTCCGCTCAAAGTCCGTTCCGATCTCCGCGAGCGGAATGACCTTGTTCGTCCGCTCGCCCCGTGGCTCATGGCACGACGCGCAGTCGCGCAGGTAGATGGCCTTTCCTGCTTCCGCGACCGGAGCGTTGATCGGATGCGTGTCGTGGAACGGCCACGCCGGCGGTGGCATGGCGCTCAGGTAACGATCAAGATCAGCCATGCGTTCGAGGAACCACTTCTTTGGCGGGGCACCAAGGCCCATCGCCGAGTCGATCAAAACGGACCGCACCGCTGGCGTGTCGCCCGTCCAGTTAAGTAACATCTGCTGGCCAGCCTTATCCTTGCCGCTGCGAATCCCGAGATTCCAGATTGAAGGAAAATCTGTCGGGCCGACGCTGTTGTCCTCCTTCTGCTGGGTCATGAAGTACTTGGTCAGGTTCATGGCGTCGTCGCGACCTGGACCCCAGTCTGGCTTCGGCGTGCCGTCGGCGTGGAACTTCTCCATCCAGGTGAATTGCTTCTCCTGCGCGAGCAGCGCCTTCCTGGTGAATGGAATAAGCAGGTAGCGGTAGATCTGCCGGTCGACGAAGGTGAGCCCGCCATTGCCGTACTGGTTTCCGCTCACCAGGCGGATCTCGTTCATCAGTGTATCAGAGTTAAAACGCGGTTCGTGCGCCGCCTTGAACATGAAGCGCAGGACGGACTGAAGGTTGTTCGTATGCGCAGGCGCGGCGACGACTACATGCGGCGTTTCGTCTTCGCTAAGGCGATAAGTCGCCGCGTGGCAAACGGCGCAGTTATTCGTCACGCGGTCAAACCCGACGCGCTTCTTAGAAAACCCGACCGGCATCTCAGCGCCTTCCTCCCAGACAACACCCAAGGATCGCCAGCCGCCCGCACCGGGAACCATGTCGCTAAACACGCGCGGCATAACCAGCCAGATGAAGTAAGGAAGACCGCGGTCGCCCTCCGCACCCAGCGAGCCATACTTAAACTGTTCTTCTTCATTTGCGAAGACCTGCGGCTCCTGCCGGACAGCTTCGCCCAGGCAAACCAACCACCCAATGCCGCGAGCACAACGACGGCGCCGAGACTAACCCAAAGAATCCGCTTACCCTTCGGTGATAGTTTCATCAGAAGGTCTTTAAGTATTCCACCAGTGCATCCTTCTCGTCCGCCGAGAGCATGGTGCCGTAGCGTTCGCCTTCATGGCCGGAATTAAGGTTTCCTTCATTACGTTCGCGGGGCGTGAGCCCGTCCGTGCGCGGCTGAGTCTCGTAGCGGAAGAAGTGTTGCTCGTTTGCCGGATCATCCTTGCTCGTGCCGTCCTCGTTGAAGCGCGTCGGATCGGCGATGAAACCCACCTTCTCCTGATCAAAGACATCGTAGCCGCGGTAGAAGACCTGCGGTCGCTCGGCGACTGGGTTAAGTAGATCGCGCAAGGTGGGCACAGAGCCGTTATGCAGGTATGGAGCGCGCGCCCAGACGCCGTCCAGCGGCATGTTCGCGTAGCCGTAAGTCTTACGGAAGTGGCTGAAGCGCGAAGCATAGCCCGCGTAAAGGCTGTTCTGCGCCGTCGCCAGTTCGTTCGTGTAGGAATCGAGCCGGTGTCGGTCCGTCCCGATCTCGGCAATCGGGACCACGGCGCCTATGTATTCACCGGTAAAATCGCGGCCGCTCTTCCCATGGCAGCTCGCGCAGTATTCCGCATAAAGCGGCGCGCCCGTGGTTGACGGCAAAAGGATACTTGGCGGCTCCTTCTTAGGTAGCTACTTCTCCAGTCGGCTAACCTGCTTAGTATCGATAGTCGGCGGAAAGGTGCCGGTGCCGAAAGAGGCACTCCGATTCCGCTCTTCCATCATGACGTTGTTGCCGTCCCAATGCGCGTGCAGTCCGCGCTCCTTCCGCTGGCC
>JALZAD010000320.1 GCA_030948555.1 Verrucomicrobiota bacterium
GCATGTAGTAGAGAATGCCAGACGCTACCTCGCGCATTCAACCCATCCGGCTAACCGCGAGAGGACGGCATCCGACGCTCCGCGCAAAGAGTCGCCATCACCGCCAAGCCACTCAGAGATCGCTGGACGACGCGGCGCCGCCGCCGATCATCGACACTAAGGCCGCGCTACGCTGAGTTGTGGACGCTCTTGCTCGTGCTCTAGCTGGTCTTGTCACGATCGGACGCGCAATCGCGGCCACAGAGCGGCATCGCCGGGGGATTCTACCCGAAACGTCGGGTTGCTTGTCGCGGCGCGATTAACGGACGACAGGAATTCCCCGCCCCGCTTATGCCGCGTATCCCGAGCTCGACCTACCGGTTGCAATTCAATCGGCATTTCACCTTCGCGCAGGCGCGGGAGATCGTGCCGTATCTGCATTCGTTAGGCATCAGCGATGTTTATGCGTCGCCCTATTTCCAGGCACGAGCGGAGAGCCTGCACGGCTACGACATTACCGATCATAACAAGCTGAACACCGCGATCGGAACGCGTGAGGAATACGACGACTTTGTCGCGGAATTGCACAAGCACGGGATGGGTCAGGTGCTCGATTTTGTCCCGAATCACATGGGCGTCGGCGAGCCGCTGAATCGATGGTGGATGGACGTGCTCGAGAACGGGCCGAGCTCCGTGCACGCGCCTTATTTTGACATCGATTGGCAGCCGCTCAAACCTGACCTGCACGACAAAGTGCTGCTCCCGATTCTGGGGGACCAGTACGGACGTGTGCTCGAGCGGGGCGAGCTGAAGGTGCGCTACGAGGCCGGCGCGTTTTATCTCAGTTACTACGAGCACGAGTTCCCGATCGCGCCCGGAACGTATCGCCACATCCTGCAGATCGCGCTCGAGTTTCTGGAGCCGTATAAAGAGGAAATTTTCTACGCCGACTTCGAGAGCATCATCACTGCCCTCGATAATTTGCCGCGGCGCAATGAGACCGATCCCGAGCGGGTCGCGTTACGTGCGCGGGAGAAGGAAGTCATCAAGCGGCGGCTCGATCGTCGCTGTCAGGAAGCGCAGGAAGTTTGCGACGCGATCGAGAAAGCGGTCGCGCAGATCAACGGCAATGCGGGCGACGCGCGCAGCTTCGATCTACTTGACGCGCTCTTGAATGACCAGGCCTACCGCCTCGCTTTTTGGCGGGTCGCGGCGGAGGAGATCAACTACCGCCGCTTCTTCGACGTGAACGATCTCGCGGCCATCCGGATGGAACTTCCAGAGGTCTTCGACGCGACGCACAAGTTGTTGCTCGAGCTGATTGCGCAGGGCGCGGTGACGGGATTGCGCATCGATCACCCGGACGGTCTCTACATGCCGCGCGAGTATTTCACGAAACTGCAGGAGCGCTGCGCGGAAGCGCTAGCGCAGAGTCATTCCGAGCGGAGCGCAGCGGAGGCGAGGAACCCCGCTGCGCCATCGAGCGTGTCGCCACGGGGTCCCTCGACTGCGCCTGCGGCTCCGCTCGGGATGACGCGTTCCGGTGAGCGCGCAGTTTACCTCGTGGTCGAAAAAATCCTGTCCGGGCACGAGCGATTGCCTAACGACTGGCCGGTCCACGGCACCACCGGCTACGACTTCGGGCGGATCGTGAACAGCGTTCTGTGCGACGCGAGCGCGGAGCAGGCGATCACGAAAACATTCCGGCGGTTCGTCGGCCACTCGATGCACTTCGGCCATCTCGTTTACGCGAAGAAGCGGCTCGTCATGCGGCTCTCGCTCTCGAATGACGTGAAGGTGCTGGGCAATCTGCTCGATCGCCTCTCCGAGAAGAACCGCTGGTTCCGCGACTTCACTCTTGATCAGCTCAACCTCGCGGTGCGCGAGACGATCGCGTGCTTCCCCGTTTACCGCACCTACATCACGCCGGACGGAAACGTGAGCGATGAAGATCGCGCCGTGATCGAACGCGCGATCAACGCGGCGCGCCGGCGGAACCCGGCAATCGAGGTATCCGTCTTCAACTTCCTGCGCGATATCCTGCTCTTCCGTTTCCCGGAAAACCTCGACGAACAAACGCGCACCGAGCATGTGCACTTCGTCCTCAAATTCCAGCAGGCGACCGGGCCGATCATGGCAAAAGGGCTCGAGGACACGTCGTTTTATATCTTCAACCGGCTCGCCGCGTTGAATGAAGTCGGTGGCGAACCGCAGCAGTTCGGGATCAGCCTTGAGGACTTCCACAATGAGCAGCGCTGGTATCGCGAGCATTGGCCGGCGACGATGCTGACGACGTCGACGCACGACACGAAACGCGGCGAAGACGTGCGGGCGCGGATGATCGCGATCTCGGAAATTTCCGACCTCTGGCGCAGCTCGATCACGCGCTGGCGCACGCTGAATCGCAAGGCCAAGACGCAGCTGGAAGAAACGGAAGCGCCGGACGCGAACGAGGAATATTTGCTCTACCAGACATTGCTCGGCACGTGGCCGGTTGACGCTTCCGGCAAGGCCGTCGCGGAGGCGACCGAGGAATACATTGCGCGCATTCAGGCCTACATGACGAAAGCGATGAAGGAAGCGAAGGTCAACACCAGCTGGATCCAGCCTAACGAGCAGTGGGACACCGCGGTAAAGGATTTCATCGGGCAGATTCTGCAGCCCGGCGCGAAGAACCGCTTCGTGCCGGTGCTCGCGCCCGTGGTCGAAGAAATTGCGCGACTCGGCGCGATCAATTCACTCTCCCAGGTCTTGCTCAAGCTGACCGCGCCGGGCGTTCCGGACATCTATCAAGGCAACGAAATCTGGGACGACAGCCTGGTCGATCCGGATAACCGCCGCCCGGTTGATTACGCGAAGCGGCGCGACATGCTGGCCGGTCTAACGAGTGCTTCGCCCGATGAGCTGCTCGCGAATTGGCCCGACGGGCGCCTCAAACTTTTCCTGACCACGCGGATGCTTCGCTTCCGGCGCGAACACGCGGATTTGTTCCTGCAGGGCAGCTACGAACCGCTCGTGGTCAGCGGCACGCACGCCGAGTCGTGCGTCGCATTCACGCGCGAGCACCATGGCGAACGCATCGTCATCATCGCACCGCGCTTGTCCTCGCGCGTCGGCTTTCCGGCGATCGGCGACAAGTGGCAGGACACGTCGATCGCGCTGCCTGAGATAAGCGCGGCGCGCGATCTCTTCACTGGCCGCGAGCTGCGCGTTGAAGGCGGCGCGGTTCGCGTGAGCGACGCGCTCGGGCAGTTGCCCTTCGCGGTTTACTGGACCGGCCGATAGCCGCGCACGAAGCGGTCCTGCAAAGTCCCAATCCAGGCGAGCGCACTGGAAATGTTCTCGCCCATCTCGGCCGCGAATCCCGCAAACGTGATCTGCGGCGAAGCGAGCACGAGCAAGACACTGAGCAGGGACAGATTCATCAGGTAGATCACGGCTAACGAGAAGAAGGTCCCGTGGTCCGTCAGGTCGGTCTGGCTCTTCGGGATCATCCAGCAGGTGAAGGTGAAATGGAACGCCCACGTCGCTCCGATGAGTGCGTAAAGCAGGCGCCCGTAAGGCTGCATGTTCATCGCGAAGCTCAGCGCGCCGTAGATCAGGAGAACGATGATGCTGTAGAGCGGGAAAAAATACGGCGCGAGCGCGATCCAGAAGTTGTTCCGATCCGTCACGATGTGTCCGCCTTCGCGGCCGACTTTGAAATTGCTCACCCGTCCGCCCATGACCCAGGCCCAAAGCGCGTGGGTTAATTCATGCCCGAACACGTAAACCAGCAGCGGCCGCGGCAGGCCGAAGAACGCAATCATCCACAGCACCACGCCTAACGAGAAGAACCAGAATTCTTCCGCCGCCCAGAGCTGCTGCGTGATCGTCGCGCGGGTGAAGACGGTGAAGAACGTCTGCGTTAAAATCGCGCAAACGGGCAGGAGCAGAAGCGCGATGACGAACTTCACGAAGCGCGTCGGCACCATGAACGTGCCAGTCGGGATTGGCTTCCGGCCCGGCGGCGGTCGACGCGTCGGGACGACGTAGGGCGCGACCTTCACCCGGCCAGATGGTCCGCGTGAACTGCCGCTGCGTTTTGCTCCCGAGCGCTGCCTTCGATCGTCCATGCTCCGGCGCGCGTCCCGATCGCACGCGCCGCTACGCGCGACCCATGTAGCCGCCCGTGCGCGTGTCGATCTTGATCGTCTCGCCTTCCTTGATGAAGAGCGGAACGTTGACCGTTTTGCCAGTCTCAAGAACGGCCGGCTTGGTCACGTTCGAGGCCGTGTCGCCACGCACGCCGTCTGCGCTTTCAACGACCTTCAACTGAACCGACGACGGCAACTCCACCTGCACGGCTTTTCCTTCCACTGAGAGCACTTCAACCTTCAGGTTTTCAACCAGATAATCCTTCGCCTCGCCGAGGAGATTCTCGTTCAACGAGATGCTGTCGTAGGTCTCCGGGTCCATGAAATGGAAGCCGGTGTTGTCCTTGTAAGAGAACTCCAGGGTCTGGCGGCTGACATCGACCAGCTCGACTTTATCGGTCGAACCGAAGCGCACGTCGGCGCTCTTCCCGGTGTTGATGTAGCGAATGATCGCCTGCACAAACGCGCGCAAATTTCCCGGCGTCCGGTGTTGCACGTCGAGCACGATCGCGACGTTGCCGTTGTACTTAATTGCTTGCCCTTTTCTGAGATCGTTCGCTGCCGACATAGAGGAGGGAGTTGATAATTGAGAGTCCGAAGTTTCGCAAGCGTCCGACGTCCACGGCCTCTGAAACAGACGCTCTACAAAAGCTTCAGCTTCGTCAGGTCCTGCGAATCGACGATCCCGACCGGCACCTTCTGATCGTCGACCACGACGAGATCGTCGATCTGGTGCCGCTCGAGCAGGTTCAAGACTTCAACCGCGAGCTTGTCCTGCTGCACCGTCACCGGGTTCAGCGTCATCAAATCCGCGACCAGCCGCTCGCCGACACGCGCGTCGGTTTGGTAATGCCGCACGAAATCGCCATGGGTAAAGATGCCGAGCAATTGCCCGCCGCCATCCGCGATGACCGCTGCACCGGCGCGCCGATCTGTCATTTCCTTCAAGGCTGCGCGCACCGGGGTATCCGGCCTAACGAGCGCCAGCGCCTCGCGCGGCCGCATGATTTCGCGCACACGCATGAGCAGACTGCGGCCGATCATTCCGCCAGGATGGAAACGCGCGAAGTCCTCCTTCTGGAAGCCGCGCGCCTCAAGCAACACCATCGCCAAGGCATCTCCCAGCGCGAGCATCACCGTGGTGCTCGAGGTCGGTGCGAGATTCAGCGGACACGCCTCCTGTTCAATGTTCACGTCCAGGAGCACGTCGCAGTTTTGCGCGAGGGTCGAACCCGGATCGCCGCACATCGCGATGATCCGGATATCGAAGCGCGCGAGCGCCGGAAGGATGCGCAGTAGTTCATCCGTCTCGCCACTCGCACTGAGCGCGAGCACGACATCGCCATCCGCGACCATCCCGAGATCGCCGTGCATCGCGTTGAGCGAATCCAGAACCACCGCGGGCGAGCCGGTGCTGGTCAGTGTCGCCGCGATCTTCCCGCCGATATGTCCCGACTTGCCGACCCCGAGCACGACCACCTTGCCGCGTGCCTCGACGGCGCTTTTAATCAGGTCGACCGCGCGCCCGAACCGCTCGTCCAGCCGCTCACGCAGCCGCCGGACCTCGAAAATTTCCACCTCCAGCACGCGTTTCCCCTTTTCAAGATAGTCCATCGCCGCATAAGACTGCGCCCGAGCGTTTCCAGCGGCAAGAGTTTGCGCACGCTTCCAGCTATCCACCTCATCATGAAGAAGTATCTGCTGATCGGCTTTCTTATTGCGGCAGGTGTCGCGAGCGCAGGCGCGCAAACCCAGAGCTTCACCGCGCCGACCGCTTCACGGGAGCAGGCGCAACAACGTCGCGCTCCGCAGCCGGTACGCCGCGGCGCGATCGGCGCCTTCCCGCGCGCCGCGCGCGGCAATCCGGTCATGCTCCTGGTTCCCGGCGCACCGCGAAAATATTACGGCGCACCGCAGGACACCGTCACGACGACTCCGTATCACGAGCGCGAGCATTACACGCACTCCGATATCACGGGCCTCATCCTCTTCGGCCTCGCCTGGTAGTTTCAGCGCTGCGCGCCGGACGTGAACGCGTCCCCTGAGAAGCCGATCGTCGCTTCCTACTGCGCGACGTTTCTCAAGCCGGAGATGCTTCACATCTACCGGCAGATCAGTGCGCTCACGCGCATGCGGCCGGTCGTCATCACGCAAAAGCGCGAGCACGCGGAACGCTTTCCGTTCTCTGACGTGCGCGTCGTTCAGAAGCCCGCGACGCATTTCCTGCGGCGGATTTGGTTTCGGCAATTACGCGACGTGCCGTGGCAGATCTCCTCGCGCGAGACGGCGACGCTGCTGCGCCTGCTCGGCGAACTCGACGCGCAGCTGCTGCACATCTACTTCGGTCACATCGCGGTTCATCTCCTGCCGCTGATCACGAATTGGCCGAAGCCGAGCGTGGTCTCGTTCCACGGTGCGGACGTGATGGTCGAGCTCGACAAACCTGCCTACCGCCGCGCGACAAACGAGATGCTCGCGGCTGTCCGGCTGGTGCTCGTTCGCTCCGAGTCATTACGCAAAGCACTCGTTAGTCTGGGATGTGCGGAGGAGAAGATTCGCATTCATCGAACCGGCATTCCGCTCGGCGAAATTGCGTTTCAGCCGCGCAGCTGGCCAGCCGACGGCGAGTGGCGTTTCGTCCAAGCTTGTCGGTTGGTTGAGAAGAAGGGCTTACCGACGAGTCTGCGCGCGTTTTCGGCATTCGTTAGGCGCTATCCGCAATCACATTTCACGATCGCCGGCGAAGGTCCGTTACTCGATCCGATGCAGGAATTCGCGCGTGAGCTTGGCCTCGCGGAGCGCGTGACCTTCACCGGCTTCATCTCGCAAGCCGAGCTGCGGGAGCTCTTCGATCGCTCGCACCTTTTCCTTCACCCGAGCGAAACCGCGGCGGACGGAAACCAGGAAGGCGTGCCGAACTCCATGCTCGAAGCGATGGCTACTGGCCTGCCGGTTTTCGCGACGTTCCACGGCGGAATTCCCGAGGCAATCGAGAACGGCGAGAGCGGTGTGCTCGTTGCGGAGCGTGATGACGAAGCGCTCGCCGCAGCGTTGCTCGAATACGCATCGACGCCCGATCGCCTAACGAGTCTTGCTCGCAACGGCGCGAACGCAGTGGCAGAAAAGTTCGCGCAAGACGCGAACGTGCGTCGGCTTGAGGACTACTACTTCGAGGCGATTGCTGCGCGCTGAGTTCGGCACGACCGTGCTTCCATGAAGCGGGTCTTGCTGGGTTTCTTCATCGTCGCAGCCGCGCATGCCGCGC
>JALZAD010000324.1 GCA_030948555.1 Verrucomicrobiota bacterium
GTTCCAACGTTGGCGCCAGAGTCGGTGCGGAGATCGAGCAGAACAGTCTCCAGCCGGAGTTCCAGGTCACCGCAACGGGAACTGCGCTACGCGTACGATCCACCAAACGGTGAGTCATTCGAGTCAGTGACCGACTCCAATCGGGACGAAACAGCTTACGAACTCCAGCGCGCCAAACCGCCCTGCTCGGAATTTGCAACGCGCCCAGGCGCAAGTCGTAGGTCAACTGCATTCAAGCGAGCGCTGCTAAACTCGCTTGGGTCGACCAACGTGTAGCAGCGGAGACGCTACCAACCTTCGGTCAGCTGGCTGACTAAACGCACCGCAAGATCCTCGGCCGCGAGCGGAATTGCCTGCCGTTCATCCGTCGTCACATCCGACCCGACGAAGAAGCTCGTTCCACCGGCGATCAAGCCCGGCCCTGCTATCGGATGTCCGTCTTTCGCCCGCATCGTCCAGCCGACTCCAAGCGCGAGATTGAACTCTGTGGTCGCCAGCACGTTTCCACGCACGGACCGCGCAGGGTTGCGACTCACGTACTTCACCGTGCCATCGAGAACTGCGTCCGCTTTGTCGATCGAGGTCACTTCGTAGGTGCCGTCCTGCTGGATCTGCTTGATCACAGTGTTCGTGACCAGCGACTCGACGCGCGGCGTGTAGGTCTCATTTCGAAACGTGGTGACCGCGATTTTGTGAATGCCTTTGAGCGTACTCGGCTTTACCTCGCCCAGCCGATAACCGAGGCAGCCCGTCAGACCGCTCGCGATTGCAAGCACTGCCAGCGCGTGGAGCGCCGCTCTCACTACTGTAGGCCCGACGGACTCGGCGAAGGTTCCGGCGCGGTCGTCGTGTCCGGCATCATGGAAGCTGGCGGCGGCAACGACTCGTCCGCTTCCGGCGGCGGCAATGGCGCGACATCTCCCGGTGAAGTTCTCATCGGAGGCGCACCGGACGCAGGGCCAAGGCCAGTGTGCGCGCCGGCAGCGGCCGTCGGTGTCTTCTTTGTTGCACCCTTCGCCGTCGCAGCAGTTAACGCAGGCGCTTGCAGGGCGGCGTCACCGACTTTTTTCCGCAACTCAGCGACGCGCTGCTTCGCGCGATCACCAGCGGGCGATCCCGGTTGCTGACGAATCACGTCGTTGTAATAGATGACCGCTGCGCGGTAGTTCCTTTGCTTGTCGTAAAACTTCGCGATCGAGTAAGCGTCGCTCGTCTGCTTCTGATCGAGGACGCGGAGGTTCTCGCGAGCCTGGGCGGTCTTTTCGCTTCTCGGGTAGCGAAAGATGAAATCCTGGAAGCCGATCTTCGCTTTCTCCGCTGCCTTCGCATCTTTGACGCCGCTGCGTGCTTCCTTGAACCAGATGTAACCGATCTGGTATTGCGCGTCCGCCGCGACTGGCTCGTTCGGGTACTTCTCGATCACCGCCTGGTAGGCCAGAACCGCAGCGTCGGCATTGCCCATTTTTTCGGTCGCACGGCCAATGTCGAACTGCGCACGCGCGGTGTACTTCCCGTAAGGCGCAGACCTCACGATCGCGGCGAAGACATCAACCGCGTGCTCGAGAGTATTCCGGAACGGAATGCCCAGAATCTTTATCTTCTTGCCCGCGAGGAACGTCTCGCCAATTCGAAACTGCGCTTCGATTGCTTCTTCGAAATGCGGGCTCTTCGGATACTGGTCGACCACCACGCGGTAGGCGCCGGCGGCTTTGATCAAATCACCGCGTTTCTCCTGCAGGACAGCGAAACGCCACGCCGCGCCAGGTGCGAGCGCATCCTTCGGATGCTTCTTCACCAGCGAGCGATAAGCCTTGATTGCGGTCCGTTCGTCGCCCGCGTTTTCAGCGGCCTGCGCCCGCTGGAACAACTCCTGAGCCGATCCGCTCATCTCCTCCTCACCGGGCGCGCGGATCTTCGTCTTTTCGTTCGGCTTGATGACGATCGCCGCGTGACTGAATAGCGGTGCGCCAGCAGCCGCGACGAGCAGAGATAAAATAAGGGTACGAGGGAGTCGCATCGGGGACTGCGGAGCGTATAGAAAACGGGTGCTCCGTCAAGTTGCGCAGCGGTCTCTGCACCGCTCCG
>JALZAD010000344.1 GCA_030948555.1 Verrucomicrobiota bacterium
AGCGCGAAAGCGAACATTCCAACGAGACGCGGCAGCGTGGCCGCGAGGCCCCACTTCTCGATCGCGGCGAGCAGCACTTCGGTGTCGGAATGACCGCGGAATCGGGTCTCGCCCTCGAGCTCCGCGCGAAGGGCGCGGTGGTTGTAGATCTCGCCGTTGATCGTGATGACGTAGCGGCCGCTCGGGGAAAGCATCGGCTGTTTACCGGCCGGCGAGAGGTCGACGATCGAGAGACGACGGAAGCCGAGTGCGATGCCGCGTTCCGCGTCGGTCCATGCGCCGGCGTCGTCCGGCCCGCGATGGCGGAGCCGATCAGCCATGCGCGAGGCGAGGGCTTCCATATCGCGCGTGTTGCTGCGCGGAGTGGGATCGAAGAATCCAGCGAAGCCGCACATGGTTAGTTCCTGCTCGCTGCGAGCCAGGCCTCCGTTTCAGTGCGGACGTGTCGGTAAAATTGCTGCCGGCGTGCGTTCAGCACTTGTGCTTCGTACTCCTGCGCCTTCGCAAGATTGCGCGCGGACATCTGCGCCATGCGCTCGGGGTTGCGCAGCACTTTGGCGATCTTTTGCGCGAGCGCTGAGGAGTCGTTAGGCGGAACAAGATCTTCCTCGGGCAGCAACTCGGAGAAGCCGCCGACCGTCGAGCCGACGCACGGTAGCGCACGCGCCATTGCTTCGATGATCGCGCGCGGCAGACCTTCCTGCCGCGACGGCAGAACGAAGAGATCGGCGCGGTCGAGTTCCTCGCGCACCGCGGCGGGCGAGTTGATCTGCCCGCGGAAGTGGATGCGCTCGCCAATTCCGAGGCGGACAGCTTGGGCTTGCAGCTCGGCGAGATGCTTGCCGCTGCCGATCATGACCAGCTCGAGGTCGACTGAGTTACGGGCGCAAGCGGCGACCGCGTCGATCAGGACGTCGGGCGCTTTGTACATTTGCGCGAGTGTGCCGATGAAGACGAGACGCGCGCGACGGTTGAGCACGCTCTTCGGGCGCGGCTGCTCAACGAACGCCGTCGCGGGCAGATCAATGCTCGAGTAGTGCGTGACAAACGCGTCCTCGCCGGCGGGATAGCGATTCTGCAGCGCGCGCTCTGTCACGTAAGCGGCGGCGCAGGCGCTTTCGCATTCGCGGCGGAGATTGCGGCAGAACCACCAGCGAAAGAACGGACGGAACGGATGCTCCACCGCCTTCGGCGCGAAGACGTCGAAAGGATCGGAGACAACTTCGACGCCGTAGGGCCGCGGCTTACGACGGATATGACGCACGAGCCAGGTGCCGATCTCTCCCGGGGCACGCAACACGACGGCGTCGCCGTTTTTCACCGCACGCGCGGTGGCCGCGATGACTTGCGGTGCGCGCAGAAGATATTGCTGCGGGCCATGGTAATCCGGCACTTCGATGAAGCTGACACCCTCGCCACCGGCGAGCTGTGCAGCCTCTGGAACTGCGGCGACTTCGCGCACGCGGCCGACGATCCGGACGCCGTCGAAGACCGAGAGGTAGCGCGTCCAGAAGGCGTAGGGAAACTGTCCATCGGTCCAAACGTTGCCGTCCGGCGTGCGCAGGAAATGTTGCGGACAGGTGACGACTACCTTCACGCGATCGCCTCCCGGTTCAGCGAGCCGATCGGTTCATAGGACTCGTTAGGCGCGCTCAGCCGCACGCGGCGCGAGGCAAACCACAAGAGCAGCGTCGGCGGCAGACCGTCTTTGGTGATGACGAAGAGCATCGTGCTCGAATCCGCGACCAGCATCCAGAAGCAGAGAATGACGAGGAACGGGCAGAGCAGAAGGCGCGCGTCATCGCGATCGCGCGTGGCCATGAAGCGTTGCACGCCGGCGACGGCGAGGCCGAAGAGGAAGTACATGAACGGCACGCAGAGCGGCCCGAAGTTCAACATCCCCTCGCCTGCGATCCCATACTCGCGGCCGGAGCCCCAGCCATTCGGGTCGAAGGTTCCGTTGCCGTACTGAAGATCGGTGCCTTCCTTCATCTTCGTCGGTGGACGATCGGGCCAGACGGAGCGCGGGATAAAGAGGGCGAGCGTGCCGAGATAGGTGCGACCGCGCGCGTATTGGTAATCACGATCGGGACGCATCAGCCGGTAAAGCATGAACGCGTGAACGTCGGATCGGCCGAGATCGCCGAGGAGCAGGCCGGTGAAGGTGCGACCGGTTTCGACGCCGACTTCGACGCCCTTCGAATCGACCTTCAGCGCGTCGACCGCATTCGCTCCGAGGCTTTTGTAGAAGCCGTAGAGATACATGAACGCGATGACGAAACCGACGCCGATGAAGACAAGCTTCTTCGGCAGCGGCCGAATCCAGAGATGGACAATGCCGGCCGCCCAGAAGAGCGCCCAGATGGTGTTGCTGCGGCTGCCGTGCAGTCCGCCGAAGAGCATGCGGACGACAAAAAACGTGGCGAGCAGCATCAGGACGGTGGGCCAACTCCGCCCGAACCTCGTGCG
>JALZAD010000366.1 GCA_030948555.1 Verrucomicrobiota bacterium
GTTGGAACACGCCCCCTGCTTCGTTTTCGGCGAGATTACGCAGTGCATTGCTGCCGTTCTCATCGGTAAAGCTCGGGTCGTAGACCGACTGGCCGGCACCTGAGACTTCCAACGTGATCGACGCGGCGTTGCGCCTGATATCAGCGCCTGCAACAATCAACTCCGCCGGCACTCCGGGAAATCCGCTGCTCGGCCCAGCTGTGGCAATGATGTCATACGATCCCCCCGCTAACCTGCCCGACGCCGAGTCGTAGTTCGTCAGCCGGTTAATCGTCAGCGACGCGGCAACGGGAGGCAGTGATTGTGTCACATAGATTCCGACGGTTAACAGGCCGTCGTTCGTAAACGCGTTAACGATCGGATAATCACGCGCCGCGATGGCAAAGGATGCTCCGGGCAGATTATGCGCGAAGTTGCGCAACGCATCGCGACCGAGAGGATCGGTAATCGTCGCGCTCGCGCCAAGGAGTGAGATCGAGGCTGCGTTGTTTACGATATCAGCGCGGGGAAAGCTCAAGCTCCCCGCGCTTCCATTCACTGCGAAGACGGAATAGCGGCCGCCGGAGAGTGTCTTGGTAGCCGCATCGAAATTCGACAGCGAGCCTTTGATCAGTAAAGCGCCAGACGATTTAAACGGAGCGCTCGGCGCTACGGCTGCGGTTCCGTTCACCGTATACGAACTGCTGAGCAGGTCGAACCCTTGCCCTGCAACCGTTAGATTCTGCACCGTCGCATCGGTCTGCACATTCACATACTGGAACGGCGCCGGGATGGTGACGTTGTAGACTTTGGTGGCAGAATTGTTCGGAACCTCGGCCGGCGACCAGTTCGCGGCATTGGCGTAATCGTGGACGAAGTCGCCACCGACGAACGTTGAATTCACTACGGTGGCTGCAGCTGTCTCGGCGGCGTCGAGAAAGTTGATCGCAGAGATCACTGCGCACGCGAGCGCGGCGGAGAGCTTCTTCACAGGAGTCAACGTATATCAGAACACCGACCGGGCCGTCGAGCGAATACACGCAACGCTCGTAATTTACAGCTGGTCCAGTCTAGCGTTTACGCCGCGCCGCGCCGCGTCGCATGCGCCTGCCCGGTAAGGTCGTCGAACGTCTGCGGCCGGTACTTCCAAGCGAAAACCTGATGACTCACGCCGCGAATCCAATCGGTCGCGCCAAACGCGAAAACATAGGACGTCCGACCGCACGTCATCCCGAGCGAAGTCGAGCGGATCTCCCAATCGCTAACCCGTCATACAAAGAGCAGCGCGTTCGCCTGCCACGACCCGCCCGCGCAGCGCCTCCTTCCAACATGCTGCGTTGAACGCGCGACTGCGCTAACATCATTACCATGCTCAACCCGGAAGCCGCCGCCACCGACACCCTTTCCGCCTTCTTCCTCGCCGAGGGCGAACAAACCGCCGAGTCCGTCATGTCACGACTGGTCGCGTTCATCTGTCGCGCCACGCGTACTCTCGACTTCGCCCTTTACGACATGCGCCTGAGCGACGCGCTCAAGGCAGTGCTGCTCGATGCGCTCCGTCAACGCGCCGCCGCCGGTGTGCAGATCCGCATTTGCTACGACGGCGACAAACCCAACACGCCGAATCTCGCCGGCGGACAGGACCCCGCACCGGCCGGCACCAGCGCGCTCGTCACATCGCTCGGGTTCCCGTCGCGACGGATCGCCGGCATGAAACTCATGCACGACAAGTTCATCGTTCGGGACGGCGCAGCGGTTTGGACCGGCTCGCTCAACTTCACCGATCAGGCATTCACGCTGATGGAAAACAACGTCGTCGAGATCGAGTCCAGCGTTCTCGCGGCTTCTTACCGCCAGGTGTTCGAAGAGATCTGGGAGAAGGAAAACTTCGAGGAGACCGGCGCGATCAGCACCGTGGCTGTGCCGCTGACGTTTGCCGGAAAACCTGCCACGGCGCAGGTGATGTTCTCCCCCGGCCGCGGACTCGACATCGATACGGAAATCGCGCGGCGCCTGCACGCCGCCCAACGGCGTGTCCGTATCTGCAGCCTCCTGTTGAATTCCGGCACGTTGATCAACGCGCTCATCGATCTATTGGACGCCGGGCGTGTCAGCGTCAGCGGCATTTATGATCGGACCCAGATGGCCGACGTTTTCCGGCAATGGCAGGGCGTTCCATCGAACCACTGGAAGACGCCGGCCATCGCCGAGATCGTCGCGCGCGCAAACC
Source organism: Verrucomicrobiota bacterium (assembly GCA_030948555.1). Lineage (GTDB taxonomy): Bacteria > Verrucomicrobiota > Verrucomicrobiia > Chthoniobacterales > UBA10450 > JACCTI01. The sequence continues at coordinate 2,210 of JALZAD010000366.1, forward strand.
TCTCCGGAAAAAATTCGACGCCTTACACCCCGACCGGTCGCCACGATTTCATGCATAACAAGATCCTCGTGATCGACGATACGGTCATCACTGGTTCCTATAACTTTTCGCGCAGCGCACAGTTCAACGCCGAGAACATTCTCTTCATCGAAAGTGCCGCGCTCGCGGAGACCTACAGCACCTACATCGATCACGTGGTGCAGAAATACAGCGCTCGCTAAAGCGGGCATGCGCTAAAGCTTCCCGTGGTCTGCTTGCAGGCGCCGAAGAGCGGCGGTTTGCGACTACTGTCTGGCGCCTTCAAAGCGCCTCTCCTCGGAACCCCTCTCCCGACTGACGGCCATGCTACCCAATGGGGTGAGCATGATCGCCACTGCGGATGCGAGATCCCTCGACCGTCTTCGCGGCTCGGGATGACAGCTGCGTTGCCGTCGCGGGAGGCATCGCCGCACGCTGTCAGACGACGAGCGAGCGCTCCGTCATCCTGAGGCTGGCGAAGCGCGCCGAGGGATCTCGCAAGCGAAGGGGGAGTGGTTGTTCGGAACACGACCGGCGCGGACGGACCGTGTCGCGTCACCGCGGCGGACTACGTTGAGCGACTTCGCATCCTCGCCCCGCCGGATGCGAGATCCTTCGACCGACCTGCGGCGGCTCAGGATGACGCCGCGGACACGTTGCACCCTTGCCTGGCCTCTTGTCACTCGTTCGCGGGCTTTGATCCAGGCAGCCGGCCTTTGATCCATTTTACCTGGCCGTTGTGGTTCGATTCGTGTTCGCAGACGTGAAACCATTTGCAGTAGTTGTTCGTCGGTCCCCAAGGCCAATCCTTGTCGACTAGCATCAACCAGGCGTCGTCACGTTTTCGGAACTCGCTTAACGTGTGCTCGCGTCCTTTTGCCAGCGCGTCGAGGTAGTAACTCAAGTCGTGTCCCTTGATCACTCGCCGCGCTTCTGCGCCAAGTCCTCCAGCCGCGTCCCACTTCTTCCGCGTGTCCTCATCCCATTCGTTCCACTTCTTCCCTTCGAAAGTGTGGATCTGGTAGTGCCGTTCCGTGGCAGCGAGGTGCAGAAGTAACGCACCGATCGTGTTGGCCTTTGAGTCATGTAGGTAATCCAACTCAGCCACGGTCAGTCCCTGCACCGGTTCTAAAATCGTGCGTCGCATCCATTCCAGCATTGAAACGAGTGTACCGATCTGCGGGGAGAAACCTTCCCTTGGGCCGATGATGTTCGGTCCGTTTGCAGTGGCCGCTCCAGCCGCGCGTACGTTCGAGAACAAGCTCGCGCCTGCTATCCCGCAGCCGACGGCAGCGGAAGCTTTCAGAAAGGTTCGGCGCTTCATGGAGTGGGGCGTTTCGCTGTAAGTCTCTACGGGCTGTTTTTTCATGGCCGTTCAGCGCAGTCATCTCGACCGGAGCAAAGCGAAGTAGTGGAGGGGCACCGCGGAAAAACGTGCCCCGCCGCTCGTTGCTCGGCGGGGCCCCTCGACTCCGCAAGCTTCGCTCGGGATGACGAACTTACGGAATACTGGTCGGGGGACATCTCTACCTCTCAGTTTTGTGCCGGACGGAGCGTTTCGTCGAGAGCGGAGGTGTCATCGAGCATGATCCATTGCACGATCGAGAGCGGCAAGCTCCCGTTCTTGATTAGGTCGTCATGAAACTGACCGAGGCGATAGTTCGCGCCCATCTTATCGCGATACCGGCCGAGGAGATCCATGATCTGCCATTTGCCGACGATGTAGCTAATCTTCTGGTGGGGACTAGAAGCCGCGCCGGCTGCTTCGCCTTCGGCTGATTCGCGGTCGAGTCCGCCAGCTTCCATGAAGTACTGGACCGCCTGCTCGAAGTTCCACTTGCCGGTGTGCAGATTGACATCAACGCCGATCCGCGCGGAGCGATAGCGCGAGAGACGTAGGATCTGCCCCTGCGCCGGTGAGTTATCGGGATAAAGGCCGGTGCGCATTAGCATCTCTTCGCCATAGAGCGCCCAGCCTTCCACGAAGACGCCGTCCTGGTGCTGCCGGCGGATCTCGTTAGGTAGATGATTCGCGATTGAGAGCTGCATGAAGTGTCCGGGGATGCCTTCGTGTCCTAGGATAGGTCGGGGGTCTTCAATCCCGGCGCGGATGTAGAAATTCTTCGACTCAGGGTTATAAGTCGGGATGAAGTAGAATCCAGTCGGGTCCTGATCATAGACGCCCGGGGGATTCATGAAGCCGCCAGGACTGGTTGGTTTAAATGCTTCGGGAAGCTGTCGGATTTCGAATCGGCCAAGGTAATCGGGTATAGTTACAAGCTGATGTTCCTTTAGGAACGCGATCATCTCCTGCTCGCGACTTTCATAGGCCGCGAGGAACGAGGCCTGGTCCGGCGGGATGTTCTTGCTCCGCGCGGGGTTAGGGTCAGCTAACGAGGGATCGGCCAGGAGCGCCTCGAGCGCTCGATACCGGGCCAGCTCGGCGCGGCCAAGCATCTCGACCTGACTTGCATCAAGGGGCAGGAGAAGGACGTGCTTGAGATAGTAGTTGTAGTTCGCGACACCCATCGGC
>JALZAD010000377.1 GCA_030948555.1 Verrucomicrobiota bacterium
CCTTCCGGCGCGATCTCATAGACCATCGCTTTCAGGTCGTCGTTTTGCAGCGGCGGGTAATCAACGCGAACCAGTTCGCCGTTGATCCGCAGCATCGGCGGATTGTTGGTGGAAAGGTGAAGGTCCGAAGCTTTCTGCTCGGACATCAGTTTGAAAAACGAATCGATGCGCGCCATGGCAGTCGCCGCTTGCTAGAGCTAAATCGGTGCCACTGCCCGAGCCGTGGCCATACGCGGAGAAGTTCCGCGCCGTTCGCGCTAAGCGATCGCTTCGCGCGCCGCTTCCAGAGTCATGCGGACCTGCGCGAGCAGCTTCTGGCGGGTGTACGGCTTCGGGATAAAACCGCGCAGACCGCGCGAAAGCATCGCGCCGAGTTTCGTCTGTTCAGCGAAGCCGCTGCTCAAGACGACGTTCACGTCTGGATTGAGCGCCTGCAGTTCTTCGAAGACGGCGTCGCCATCGAGAACCGGCAGGAAAAAATCAAGGATGACGAGGCCGATGGTCGTGCCGAGGTGCTGGTAAATCTTGAGCGCGTCGATGCCATCTTTCGCCAGGATGATGCGATAGCCTTCGTCCGACAGCATGGCCGCAGCGAGCTCGGCGATCTCTTTTTCGTCGTCGACGAGCAGGATCAATTCGCGCGTTCCACCCGGATTGCGCACATCGAATTCAGGAGCGCTCGGCTCGGACGCAACAGGCAACGGACTCGGACGAGCTGCGCGGATTGCGGGCGTGATCATGCGAGAAACCGGCGCACCCGGAGGAGGCACGACAGAGAAGCGCGGCTTCTCACGTTCCACCGGACGCGCAACGGACGCCGCCAGAATGGAAGACGTGACGCGGTCGAAAAGCGCCTGCGCAGTTTTCGAGGCGAGCTCCACGCGTTCGCCGAGATCCTCGAGATAGCTGTCCTCGGTCTTATGCTGCTTTGCGAGATCCGCATAACGCGAGATCTGCTGCAGCATCGAGTTCAGCTCCGTCGAGGTGGTGGCGATCCACTTCAGGTTTTCGTGATCGAGCATAATTCTTCTACCGCGCGGCGTCGTCCCGATCGGCCGTGCAAGCGCGCCACAGTCCGCCGGGACCGACGGAGAGCGTGAACGCCAACGTGCTGAGAGTGAACATAGCTTGAGCGATAGCCTTAGAATTCAGCACGGTTCGTGCCGCCTCTGGTTCAGGCTGTTAACCATCATTAGCGGTGCTTTCGAAAACTCACGTACGCGCGTGCGCGATGAAGAATGTTTCCCGCGATGCGCATCGATTTTCGTAACGGCTTCTTCGCCGGAATCGCCGCCGCGGTGCTGCTTAGCGCGTATCTCGCCTGGCTCTGGCGACCCGAAAGGCAGGTCCGCTTGCATAACGAACATCTCCTCGCCGCCGTCGAAGCGAAGAATTGGGCAGCGCTCGGCGACTTCGTCGACGCCTCGTATGCGGATCAGTGGGGGAACGACCGCGCGCTTCTGCTGTTCCGGCTGAAAGAGATTCGTCGCTACGCGCGCAATCTACACATCGAGCGTTTGGGCGTTGGCGTGCGATTCGACCGCGCCGAGGCCGAGTGCACCGCGCGCATTTCGATCAGTGCCGATGAGAACGGGGTGACCGGGTTGATCAAACAGCGCGTGAACAATCTGGACGCACCGTTCCTCTTCCGCTGGCGCTACGGGTCTGGCAAACCGTGGGATTGGAAGCTCACGCGCGCGAGCAACGACGCCCTCGACCTGCCCGAATCAGCTACTAGCGACTACTTCCCGAGCGCGTTGCGCAGCTCGGTCCGCGCAGCCTCGACTTCCTTGTCGCTCGCTCCGCAAAGCAAAATCGCGCGCAGCCGATCGCCCTGGTAAAAGCGCGTGCTGAACTTCTTCTTCGCGTGCGAACCATCGAGCGCGACGCGCGTCGCTTGCATGCTGAAGTCGCCCACGAAGTCGAACTTCAGGTCGAACATCTCCGTCCAGAAGTAGGGGAGCTGCTCGTATCGAATGCGCTTCTTGCCGGTCATGTTCGCGCCCGCCACAAACCCTTGCTCGCGCGCGTTGTCCCAATGCGTTTGGCGACGCATTCCACCCATCAGCCGGTCGGGATAAAAGGCGAGATCGCCGACGGCGTAGATTCCTTTTTCCTCCGTCTCGAGATACTCGGTGACGGGTGATCCGTGCGGACCCGAGAGCGGCGTGTTCCGCACCAGCTCGAGATTCGGCTCGGCGCCACACGCGACTACTGCCACGCCGGCCGCGACGCGATTCCCGCTTTTCGTCTGGATGTTGCGCAGGACGGTTTTGCCTTCGAAGCCATTCAAGCTTTCGCCCATGAGCAGACCGACGCCGTGCTTCACAAAATATTGCGTCAGCCAACTGCCGGTCTCCGGGTCGAGATAGCGATTCAGCAGGTAAGCATTGCGATGCATCATGCTGACCTTGAATTTCATCGCGCGCAGACTGGCCGCGACCTCGCAGGCGAGCAGCCCGCCGCCGATGACCACGACCATTTTCTCGAGGTTCGCCATTTCGCGCAGCGCGAGCGCGTCGCGAACGGTGCGCAGATAGATCACGTTACCGAGCGTGATCCCCGCCACCGGCGGCCGAACGGGACGGCTGCCCATTGCGAGACAGGCTTTGTTGAACTCGATCGTCTCGCCGTTTGCCAGCACCGCCAGGCGGCGGTCGATGTTGAGCTGCGTGACGAGCGTGCCCAGCCGCGCTTCGATTTTGTGGGAGTCGAACCAGGAGGCCTCCCGCTCCGGCAACTTTTTCAGAGGCGGCGTCTTCTCCCGGAGGAACTCTTTCGAGAGCATCCAGCGCTTGTAAGGCGGGTAAATTTCCGCCCCGACAATCGTGACCGATCCACGCTTGTCATATTTGCGGATCGATTCGCATACCGCACCGCCTGCCACCCCGCTCCCGAGGACTAAATAGTCGCGTTGGATCATGTTTCGCCGAGACGATAGGAAGTAGCGCCCGCGCGTGGCGAGGGAAAAATTTCCGCCTCGTTAGGCGCACGATCTTAGGAGTTTTTCTGACTCCGGTCGGAGACGGCCGATCGTCAGGCGGACTTGAGCAGCGCGGCCGCGTGTTTGAGCGCCGATTCGCTCTGTCCGCCGAGCATGCGCGCGATTTCCTCGCGGCGTGCTTTGCCCGTCACTTCGTGCAACTCGGAGTGCGTCCGCCCGCCGGCAACTTCCTTGGTCACGACAAAGTGCGAGGCCGCGGCTGCGGCGACCTGCGGCAAGTGCGTGATGCAAAGGACCTGATGTTGTTCGGCCAGGGTTCGCATCTTCGCGCCGACCGCGTTCGCGATCTCGCCGCCGACGTTTGCGTCGATCTCATCGAAGACGAGGAGCGGGATTGCGTCCTGCGCCGCCAGCGCCGACTTGATCGCAAGCATGAGGCGCGAGATTTCGCCGCTGGACGCAATGGTGCGCAGCGGCTTCAACGGCTCGCCAGGATTAGGCGAGAAGAGCAGCTCGACCCCGTCGAACCCGCGGAGGTTTGGTTCCGTGAGCGAGGAAACTTTCGCCTCGAACTCCGATTGTTTGAAGCCGAGATCGCGCAGATTGGCGCGGATTGCGTCCGAGAGTTTTGGCGCAGCTTTCGCGCGGAGCTTGTGCAACGCGTCGCCCGCACGGCGGAGCTCCGCGCGGTGCGTATCGATCTCGCGCGCGAGTCGCTCCAGCTCAGCATCACGACCTTCGATCTTGCGCATCCGTTCAGCGGAGCGTTCGCCAAAGGCAATCACTTCCGCGATGGAGCCGCCGTACTTCCGCTTCAGCGTCTCGAAAAGCGAGACGCGATCTTCGAGCGCGGCGAGCTGCGCCGGATCGAGGTCGAGTCGTTCCGCGTAACTGCTCAGCGTGCGCGCGATTTCTGCGAGTTCGGTCATGCTCGCGGCGTGTGCTGACGAAAGGTCGCTGATCTCCCCATCGATCTTTTCCAGCTCGCGCAGGAGACGCTGCGTTTCGGCGAGCTGCGAAAGGACCGCGTCATCGGCTTCGCTCAAGCGCGTCGCCACTGCGCCCGCGAGTTCGATCAGACGTTTGCTGTTGCTCGCCAGCTTGTAGCGCGACTCAATGTCTTCTTCCTCAGCGGCGTCCAAACGTGCCGCGCTGATCTCATTCACCTGATGGCGCAGGAGATCGAGCTCCTGTTCACGTGCGAACTCAGCCGTGCTTAAGGCGGCCTGTTCAGCGACGAGCGACTGCAGCTCGCGAAAACTTTTCGCGAACGCCTCCGTCTCCTGTTCCGCATGCGCGAACGCATCGAGCAGCCCGAGCTGACGGTCCGGCGAGAGGAGCGATTGATGGTCGTGCGGACCGTGGAGATCGACGAGGTCGTCGCCTAACGACTTGAGGACGGAGAGCGTGGTCGGCGAACCGTTGATGAACTGGCGATTCGTCCCGCTGGCCGAGAACGAGCGCTTCAAGAGCAACTCGCCCTCGCACGGCTCGACACCCGCATCGATCAGCCGCGCGTTCAGCCGTTCCAGTTCCGCGCCTTCGAACGCTGCTTCGACCGTGCAAAGATCAGCGCCCGTCCGGATTAATCCTTTGTCCGCGCGTTCGCCTAACAAGAGCTGGAGCGCGCCGATGATGATCGACTTGCCCGCGCCGGTCTCGCCGGTGATCGCGGTGAACCCTGGCGCGAGTTCCCACTGCAAATCCTCGACCAGCGCGAGATTCTTGATCCGAAGCAGATTGAGGGTCGCGGGCATCGGCAGTTGAGAGTTTGAGGTGGAGAGTTGAGAGATAGCCGCCGCGCGAGTTTTGAACTCTCAACAATCAACCCTCAACTCTCAACTGGTTCTGACCTTCCTCGGCACCGGCACCTCGCAGGGCGTGCCGATGATCGGCTGCGATTGCGACGTCTGCCGCTCGGAAGACGCGCGCGATAAGCGCCTGCGCTCCTCGATTTTCATCGAAACGCCGGAGTGCTCGTGGGTCGTGGACACGGGCACGGACTTCCGCACCCAAGCGTTGCGCGAGAACATCCGACACCTCGACGCGGTCATCTTTACGCACTCACACACCGACCACGTGATGGGCTTCGACGACCTGCGGCGCTACAGCTGGGAGCGCGGCTACATGCCGGTCTACGCCTCGGCGCAGACGATGAAAGATCTCGCGCGGGTCTTCGAGTTCGCCTTCAAAGGCCTGAATCCGTTTCCCGGCTACCTGAAACCCGAACCGCACATCATCGACGGACCATTTCAGCTCGGCGCGACCACCATCACGCCGCTGCCGGTACCGCATGGGAATACGGAAGTTCTCGGGTTTCTCTTCAAGCGCGGCGGCAAGAAGCTGGCCGCATATCTGAGTGATTGCAGCGCCGTTCCGGATCGCATCGCGGAGATCATCCGGGGCGTCGAGGTGTTCATCGTTGACGGCTTGCGACCGAAGCCGCACCCGACGCATCTCAGCGTGGAGCAGGCGATCGAAGCGGCCTCGCGCGTGCAGCCCGCGCGCACTTACCTCACGCACATCGCGCACGAGCTGGCGCAAGCCGATGAGGAGAAATTTCCGCCGAACGTCTTCATCGCCTACGACGGATTGAAGCTGCACTTCTGATGCGCGCTCTGCGGATTGCCTGCCTTGTTCTCGCGCTCGTCGCGGGGGCGCGCGCAGATGAGCCGCTGGCGCCCTACACGGTCGTCGTTTTCAACAAGAGCATTCCGGAATCGGAAGAGCTGGCCAGGTTCTACGCGCAGAAGCGCGGGATCGCGCGCGATCATCTCGTTGGCATCACGTGCTCGCACGACGAAGAGATCAGCCGCACGGATTACGACCGCACGATCGCGGAGCCGCTCCGGCAAGTCTTCCGCGAGCGCAAGTGGTGGACGATGCGGGAAGGCGGCAACGATCCGGCGGAAGTAATCGGAAACACGATCAAGTTTGTCGCGCTGATCAAAGGCATGCCGCTGAAGATCAAACCCGCGGAAGGTTATCCCGGCGATCAGCCGCAAGGCGCACCGCTGGGCACACGCAACGACGCGTCGGTGGATTCGGAAGTAGCCGTGCTCGGCCGTGTTTCGCCGGTCATCTCCGGCATTGTTGGTAATCCATTTTTCCAAAGTTATCGCGCCGCGATCGAGGGCATCGACCCCGCGATGATGCTCGTGTGCCGTCTTGATGCGCCAAACGCGGCCACGGTTCGCCGCATGATCACGGATGCAATCGAGACGGAAAAAACCGGGCTGTGGGGTCGCGCGTATGTCGACGGTGCGCACAACACGTCGGGTGGTCTAGCTCTGGGCGACGATTGGCTTCGCGACATCGTGCAGCAGCTGCACAAGACCGGCATTCCCGTCGTCTACGACGATGCGCCGCCGATCTTTCCGGACGGCTATCCGATGAGCGACTGCGCGCTTTATTACGGCTGGTATGCGGGCGGTGTGGCGGGCCCATTCACGCAGCCGGACTTCAAATTCCTGCCCGGCGCGATCGCGGTCCACATCCATTCATTTAGCGCGAGCACGCTGCGCGATCCGAACGCCAACTGGGTCGGACCGCTCTTGAGCAAAGGCGCCGCGGCATCGCTCGGCAACGTTTACGAGCCCTACCTGCAACTCACGACGAACCTCAGCATTTTCAACGATCGCCTGCTCCACGGATTCACCTTTGCAGAGAGCGCATACATGGGGACGCAGGCGCTCTCGTGGATGGGCGTGATGGTCGGCGATCCGCTTTATCGGCCGTTCGGATTCGCGCTGCAGTTTGAGGCGAAGGGGTCGAAGACGCCGTCGGAGTGGCGCACCTATCGCGATTTTGCGTTGCAGAACTCGAGTCGTTCGCCGGAAGAATTCCGCGAGCTCGCGCGGGAGACAGCGTCACGCGGGCGCAATGCTCCAATGATCGAGGACATCGGTTTGATCGAGGCGCAAAACGGCAACTACGCCGCGGCGACGAGCTGCTTCCAGCAGGCGCGGTCGCTCTACACGAAACGCGACGACATCCTGCGCGTCGTCCTGGAAGAAGCGGACGCGTGGGTGAAATGGCAGAAGCCAAACCGCGGGCTCGATCTTGTGCGCAGCGTCTTAAAGATCATCAACGACGCACCGAGCACCGCGCTCTTGCGCAAGATCGAGCACGACCTGAGTCCGCCCTCGCCCGGCGCTTTGCCGACGACGGCCAAGCCGTAAGGCGCGCGTGAAAAGTTGTCATCCCGAGCCCGCGAAGACGGCGAGGGACCTCGCACAGGGTGCTTGGATTATCTCAAATCACTCGTTAGTCCAAACGCCCTTCGCGAGGTCCTTCGACTCCGCTTCGGTCCGCTCAGGATGACAGTCCTTGATTGTCTTTTGCGAGATAGGAAGCGCGCGGTCAAAGCCCGCTAACGAGTCGCTGAGCGATGATGAACGCAAGCTTCGGGCGCACGGTTCGGGACCGCGATCGAATGCACTCATCAACAC
>JALZAD010000042.1 GCA_030948555.1 Verrucomicrobiota bacterium
TGGGGTCCATGGTCGCGTTTGCCTGCGCGACGAGGAAGTTCTCTTCGCGATCGCCGGTGAGGTAATCAACTTCGTCCGTCACGCGTCCGTTCGTCACCTTCCGGTAAGGCGTTTCGATGAACCCGAATTCGTTAATCCGCGCAAAGGTCGACATCGAGCTGATGAGACCGATGTTCGGACCCTCCGGCGTTTCAATCGGACAAATGCGGCCGTAATGCGACGGATGGACGTCTCGCACTTCGAATCCCGCGCGATCGCGTGAGAGACCGCCTGGCCCGAGAGCGCTGAGACGACGCTTATGGGTCAGCTCGGCGAGCGGGTTCGTTTGATCCATGAACTGCGATAGCTGCGAGCGGCCAAAGAAGTCGCGAATCACGGCGCTGAGCGCCTTCGGGTTAATCAACTTCTGCGGCGTCATGCCGTCGATGTTGATGTCGAACAACGTCATGCGCTCTTTTACGAGACGCTCCGTGCGCGCGAGACCGACGCGGCACTGGTTTGCGAGCAATTCGCCAACCGTGCGAACGCGACGGCTACCCAAGTGATCGATATCGTCCAGCGTGCCTTCGCCACGACGGAGGCTGATCAGATACTTGATCGCAGCGATGAAATCCTTGTCCGTCACGATGCGTTCACCAAGGTCCACGTCGATGCCGAGCTTCTGGTTCAGTTTGTAACGACCGACCCGACCCAGATCGTACTTTTTCGGATCAAAAAAGAGACGCTTCAGCAGCGCCTTTGCATTCGCGACGGTCGGTGGATCGCCGGGACGCAGCTTGCGGTAGATGTCCTTGAGCGCCTCTTCGGTGTCGTGCGCAGGATCCTTCTTCAGCGCCTTCACGACGGTGTCGTCGGTTGAGATGTCGATGATCTTCACCTCGGTCTGACCAAGCGCCATGATCTGGCGAACGGTCGCCGCGGTCAGCGGTTCAAAGGCACGCGCCACTGTCGCTTCACCGTCGAGCACGTCAGCGATGAGCACCTTGGTCGCGAGCTCTTCTTCACCCAGCTTTTCGCTCAGCTTCAGAGTCTCGATGTTGTAGAAAAGCTTGATGACCTCTTCGTCGGAGCCATAGCCGAGAGCGCGGAGGAACGTCGTCGCTAGAAATTTCCGGCGGCGTTTGCGACGATCTAGGTAGATGTAAAGCAGGTCGGAGGTGTCGAATTGTACCTCAATCCACGAACCGCGATCCGGAATGATCCGGAAGCTGTAGAGCACCTTCCCGTTCAAGTGAATGGACGACTCGAACGCGATACCCGGCGAGCGATGCAGCTGCGAAACGACGACGCGTTCTGCGCCGTTAATTACGAACGTGCCCTGCGGCGTCATGAGCGGGATTTCGCCCATGTAAACCTTCTCCTCCTTCGTCCCCTTCTCCTCGCGGAGCTGGAAGGTGACGTGGAGCGGCGCGCTGAAGGTCTGGCCTTCGCGCTGCGCCTCGAGCGCGCTCAGCTTCGGCTCACCGATGTCGTAATGACTGAAATCGAGAGTCGCTTTTTCGTCGTAGCTCTCGATCGGGAAAACTTCCTTAAAAACGGCCTGGAGACCGGAGATTTTCCGCTTGGAGGGCGGCACATCCTTCTGAAGGAAATCAACGTAGGAATTGAGCTGCACCTCAATGAGGTTGGGCGGCTCGATTCCTTCTTTGATCGTGCCGAAGTAGATACGTTCTGCTGCGTTGCGTTCTGCTGACATAGCTTGGGACCTGCGATCAATAACCCGACGGCGACACGACCGCCGCGGGTTTTATGGGATTACCGCATCGACCGGATGCGGAGACGACAAAACTGGCAGCGAAGCAGCAGTGTGTCAAATCGACCACCGATGCTTCGTTGCCAGTCCTGAATTAAACCGTCGTGGGGCGGGTTAAAAATAGCGTCTCGCCGTCTTTAACGAGGCGAGGATTTGCCACAATCTGCAGCTCGACGCAAGGCATTTTGTCCGAAGCCGTGGCTAGAGCAGCTCGTTCCACTTTGCTTTGTCTTTCAGCATGATCTCACGCAGTAGCCGGATGGGCGGCATGCCGCTCCCGAGCATCGCGTCGTGGAACTTCTTCAGGCCAAACCTGTCGCCTTCCTGCGCCTTGAAGTCTTCGCGCAGCTTGAGGATCTGCAGTTTGCCGAGCGTGTAGTTCAGATAACCGGGATCGAAGGTCCCGCGCATCGCCTCGGAGCGCGAAGGCTTCGCCTCGTAGTAGCAGTTCTCCTCGAAGAACTTCGCCGCGTCGTCGACCGTCATGCCCTGGGTGTGCATCATTATTGAAACGCAGAGTCGGCAAAGCCGCAGCAGCGCTTCGTCCGATTGCGCAAGGCGGTACTTGGCGGCGCGTTTCTCGTCGTCTGGACTCGGGCTGGCGTTCTTCCCGCGACCGAAACCCTCGTCGAGCATCATCTTCTCGGCGTAATGAGCCCAGCCCTCCACGAAAGCGTAGCTGCTGAAAATCTTCGCCGCCTTGCTCGCGGAAGACGCGTTCAGATGCAGGAATTGCACGTAGTGGCCGGGGTAGCACTCGTGGATCGAGACATCATCAGTCGTGTAGTAGTTGAACGCGGTCAGCCACTCCTCCTTTTGATCGGCCGGCCACTCTTTCTCCACTGGCGTGACGTAGTAGTAAGCCTCCGTCGCCTTCTTCTCGAATGGCCCCGGCGTGTCCATTGAGGCGAACGAAGTCGCGCGCTGGAACTGCAGCGTTTCCTTCACCTCCGCTTTCACTTTGGAGGGCATCGTGACCAGATCCCGGTCGATCACGAACTGCCGGATCGCGTCCAGATTCTTCGCCGTCTCGGCGATCAGATTCTCCGCCGTTGGATGATCCTTCTGGATCTCCTTGAACACCTCAGGCGCGGGCTTGCTCCCGTCGATGAGGAGCGCCGCTTCGGCAAACGCCGTCTGTTCGCGCTTCAGTTCCGCCATCCCGATCTCCAGCAGCTTCGCGGGAGGCAAATTGACCAGCTCGGTCTCCGCGAGCATCCGCTGATACCTGTCGTTACCCAGCGCCCACGGTGCATTCGCCTTCGGCAGCTTTTCCTTCTCCAGCCAGTTAGAGAAATCCAGCAGCGCCATCATCGCTTTCCGGTTGGAAATTTGGAACTGCGCTTTCAGCCGCGGATCCTTCAAATCCTTCAACGCATCCGGCAGGTCCTTCCTCATGAACTCCGCCTGCCCGCGAGCGATTTCGATCGCCAGCTCCACGTACGGCTGCGGCAGCATCGACGCTAGATTCGTCTTCGCCGCGATCACAATATTCGGCGCCTGATTCTCGATCGCGATGATGTGCTTCACCCGATCCTCCAGCGGCGCGAAATTCCGCTTGATGTAAACGCTCAGGTCCATCGCCTCGGCGTAGGTCATCGGGTTGTTCTCGAATGCCATCATGTCCTGCGCCTCGAACAGATCCTTCCGGATTGCGCACTGCAGGATCCGCAGATCGATCCCCGCTTTCGCGCTCAGCTTCGCCAGATCGAAGCGCCGCAAGCGTTCATCGAAGCGCTTCAGCCGCGACAACTCGGCATCGATCGAGAGCCGCGTGAAGTCGTTGATCCGGCCATCGTACTCGTGAAAGCCAAGCGTCGTCGCCTGGATCGGATGCGCCGCGAGCCATCCCTTGATGTATTCGTCGGAGACCTTCTCAAACTCCGCGTCCTGCTCCTCCGCCGCGCGCGTTTGCGTGGAGAGAAGCGGCGCGACGGCAAGCATGATGAACAGGAGGAATCGTTTCATTCCGGCGAAGCCGCGAAGCTTAGCCACGCTTTGCGCGCTTGTCGCGTGGTGGACGACGAATGTGAGATTTCCCGCCGCACAGGAAAGGCGCATTGCCAAAAATTTCCGCCTACACGATGATCCTCGGCCTGTTCAGTCCTCCTTCTTCACGATGAAACGTCGCCTCCTCATTTCCACTGGCGCGTGCCTCCTGTTCCTCAACGTTCTGCTCGGCTTCCGCTTCTACCAGCTTCGCGCCGCCGGTCAGGAGGAAGACACCGGCTACGCACAGATTTCCGTCTTCGCGCGCGCCGTTCAGCTCATCCGGCAGGATTACGTCGATAGCAAAAAGACGAGCTACCACGACCTGATCTACGCCGCGATGAAAGGCATGCTTTCCTCGCTCGATCCGCACTCGCAGTTCATGGATCCGGACGACTTCAAGGAGATGCAGGACGACACGCGGAGCCGCTTCAACGGCCTCGGCATTGAGGTCTCGGTAAAGAACGGCGTCCTCACCGTGATCACCCCGATGGAAGACACGCCCGCGGCCAAAGCAGGCATCATTTCCGGCGACCAGATCATGCGCATCAACGGCAACTCGACCGAGAAAATGGAGTTGCAGGATGCGGTAAACACTTTGCGCGGCGTGCCTGGCCAGAAGGTGACGCTGACCGTCCTGCGCCCCGCCACGAAAGAGCTGAAGGATTACGCGCTCGAACGGACCGAGATCAAAGTCCAGAGCGTCAAAGGCGGGAAGTTGATCGACCCCGAACTCAGCGGCGCCTTCAAAATCGGCTACGTCCGTTTGATCCAGTTCAACGAGCCGACCGCTGATGAATTGGAGAAGACGCTCGATGAACTCCAGAAGCAAGGGATGCAGGCGCTCGTCCTCGACCTGCGCAACAATCCCGGCGGGCTGCTCAACAGCGCGGTCGATGTCTGCGGGCAGTTCGTTCCGCCGAACACGACCGTCGTCTCGACTGAAGGCCGCGTGCCGTCGCAAGGCACCACCTATTCGACCTCCGCGGTCGCGAAGCAGCGGCCGCGTTTTCCCATGACCGTCCTCGTTAACGAAGGCAGCGCGAGCGGCGCTGAGATCGTGGCCGGCGCGCTCAAGGATTTGAAGCGCGCCATCGTCGTGGGCGAGACCACGTTCGGTAAAGGCTCGGTGCAAAACGTCATGCAGTTGCCCGACGGATCTGCGCTCCGTTTCACGACCGCGAAGTACTACACGCCCAGCAAGCAGGTCATCCACGCCAACGGCGTCACGCCGAACATCCGCGTGCCCCTGACGGCGGATCAGGAGCGCGCGCTCTTCAGCGCACGCAGCGTCGAGAACATGAAGCCCGAGGAAGAAAAAGATCTGATCAAAACCAAAGATCCGCAGATGCTCCGCGCGATCGATGCGTTGAAAGGCGTGATGCTCTACGCGCAGGAAGCAGCCCCGAAAGTCGACGCGGCGAAGAAGTAGAACGCCGCCGCGCGATAGACATACGCACGCCGTCTTCCTGAGGCTGGCGAAGCGCCGAAGGATCCCGCGCTGGCCGACTCGCCTCCAAGCAGTCGCGCGACAATCCAAGCGCCCGTTGCGAGATCCTTCGCCGTCTTCGCGGCTCAGGATGACACGTGTAGTGTCACGGTGGTGTATGGCAGTCATCCTCGCGCTCGAGACGTCCTGTGACGAAACCGCTGTCGCGATCATGCGCGGGCGCAAGTTGCTCGCGAGCGAGGTCTCCTCGCAAAGCGCGTTGCATGAACAGTACGGTGGCGTGGTTCCAGAGGTCGCGTCGCGCAATCACCTCGTCTTCGCGCCGCGCCTGCTCGAGTCAGCCAGGCGCGGAGCGAACGTCTCGTTAGGCGAGGTTGATTGCTTCGCCGGGACGAGCGGGCCGGGACTCGCGACGTCGCTCATGATCGGAGCGTCCATCGCGAAAGGCCTCGCGATCGCCGCGAACAAACCGTATCTCGCGGTCAATCATCTTGAAGGCCATCTGCTCTCGCCCTTCTTCGAGGAGAACGCTGCGATCGAACCGAACGTCTCGTTAGTCGTGAGCGGCGGCCACACGCTGCTCGTGCTGGTTTCCAGCGTCGGTGATTACAAGATCCTTGGCCGTACGGTGGACGACGCAGCAGGCGAGGCGTTCGACAAGGTGGCGAAGATGCTCGGCCTTGCTTATCCCGGCGGTCCTGAGATCGAGCGGCGCGCGCAAAACGGAAACGCGAAGGCGTTCGACTTTCCGCGCAGCATGCTCGGATCGAGCGATCACAACTTCAGCTTCAGCGGTCTCAAGACCGCGGTGCGTTACACCTTGATTAAATTCCAGCCGCCCTTTTCCGACACGATGCTCGCGGACCTTTGCGCATCGTTCCAGGCAGCGGTCATCGACGTGCTTATCGGCAAGACAATCGCGGCCGCAAAAGCGTCCCGAAGATCGCTCGTGACGCTGAGCGGAGGCGTGAGCTGCAACCAAGCATTGCGCTCTCGCATGGAGAACGCCTGCCGCGAAGCAGGTCTGCGTTTCATCGCTGCGCCTCGCGCTCTCACCACCGACAACGCCGCGATGATCGCCTTCGCTGCGACGCTCCGTTTCGAGAGCGGCCGGACGTCGGACGTCCGCGAAGAGATCGACCCAAATCTCGCGCTCGTCTGATCAGTATTCGCGCTCGAGCAGGTAGCTCGCGATCGCGCGCAACATCTCCGCGCGCCGGCCGAACGACTCCAGCGCCGCGTCTGCCTTTTGCGTCAGCCTCTTCGCTTCGCGCCGGGACGCATCCAGACCAATCACCGCAGGATACGTCGCCTTCTGCGCGGCGACGTCTTTGCCCGCGCTCTTGCCGAGCTTCTCGGATGTTTGCGTGACGTCGAGGATGTCGTCGATTACCTGAAAGGCGAAGCCCAGCGAGTGGCCAAATTCGGTGATCGCGGCGAGCTGCTTTCCCGTGGCGTTCGCGCTCATTGCGCCGAGACGAACGGAAACTGCGAGCATCGCCGCGGTTTTATTTTCGTGGATGTAACGCAAGCCGGCGCGCGTCACTTGCTTCCCCTCTCCTTCCAAGTCTGCGACCTGCCCGGCGATGAGCTTTCGACTGCCGGCCGCAATCGCCAGGTCGCGCAGCATTTCGCGCAAGCTGTAACGCTGCGTCGCCTCCGCATGCGTCGTGATTTCGAACGCCACGGTGAGCAGCGCGTCGCCGGTCAGGACGGCGACGCCTTCGCCGAAAACCTTGTGCGAAGTCGGACGACCGCGACGCAGATCGTCGTTGTCCATGCTCGGGAGATCATCGTGGACTAACGAGTAGGTGTGGATGCACTCCACCGCGCAAGCGAAGGGCAGCGCTGCCGTCGTTTCTCCACCGCAGGCTTCGGCCGCCGCAAGGCAGAGAATCGGCCGCAGCCGTTTCCCGCCAGCGAACAAGCTGTAGCGCATCGCCTTGTGAATCGTCGCCGGCTTTGCCGACTCGTTAGGCAAAAACCGATCGAGCGCGCGATCGACTTCTTTCTGCCGCGCGGCGAGATACGCCTTCAGTTCCATCGCTGCGGACTGTGAGAACTCCTGCCAGACTTCGCAAACGATTTTCCCCATGACCATCGACGAGCTGCGCAACTTCGAAGAAGGCCGGATTGAACCCGCCGATTTTCCGCACCGCGAGCACGTGCGCTTCGCCTACGGAATCCTCGCGCATCACTCGTTAGGCGAAGCCATCATTCGGTTCCGCGCCGGACTCCGGCACATCGCGCAAAAAGCGGGCAAGCCACAGCTCTATCACGAGACGATCACGGTCGCGTTCCTCGCTTTGATCGGCGAACGCCGCGCGCAAAGTAAGGCGGCGGAATGGGACGAATTCATCGCCGCGAATCCTGACCTGCTCGACAAGAACGTGCTGCTGCGTTGGTACGCAAAAGAGCAGCTCGACTCCGAGTTGGCGCGTCGGACCTTCTGCCTGCCCGCGCGCGCAGAAACTGGCGATTAAGAAATACCGCTCTGCTGTGTCTCACTTCCCGAGGAGGGAAGATGGAAAAGACACAAGCATTGCTCTACAAACCAAAAGACCGCTGGCAGATCTGGGTCTGTCTACTCGGAACGATTCTGTTGTTCGCCTGCGCGGTAGCGCTGGTGCGAGGCGAGCCGGCGGAGGCGCCGACAATCACACCGGCTGACGAAGGAATCCCGGTGACGTTTACCCCGGCGCTCCCGGAGCCGCCGCCGGCCACACCGGAGGATACGCCGGAAGCATTGCCGCCGCCGGATGTGCAATCCGATGTCGCGGAGGAAAACCCGACGCCAGCGCCGGAACGAAAGCGCGTGCCCGTGCACACCGCGACGCCGATTCCGAAAACGACGAGCGCGGGGGTCGCCGGCCCGGCGAGCTTGAGTAGCGCCAAAGTGTTCGCGCTCTCCGCGCCACGTCCTGAATATCCGTACGAAGCACGCCGCCAACGCCTGACCGGATCCGGCGTTGCCGTGCTGCTAATCGACCCCGCGTCCGGTGCGGTCGCGAACGTCAGCATCGTGCGCAGCACGGGCAGTCCGATCCTCGACAATGCGGCGATCAGCGGCTTCCGGCGTTGGCGCTTCAGGCCGGGAAGC
>JALZAD010000055.1 GCA_030948555.1 Verrucomicrobiota bacterium
CCTACATGAGCAAAGTTTACTCCGATCCCACTGCTGCCCTCGACGGCTTGCTGCACGACAACATGACGATCGCGGCCGGCGGCTTCGGGTTGTGCGGTATCCCGGAAAATCTCATCGCGGCCCTGCGCGATAGCGGCGTGAAGGAGCTCACCATCGTGGGCAACAACGCGGGCGTGGATGGCTTCGGCATGGGCGTGCTGCTCACGACGCGGCAGGTGAAGAAGGTGATGGCTTCCTACGTGGGCGAGAACAAGGAATTTGAGCGCCAGGTGTTGAGCGGCGAGCTCGACCTGGAGTTGATCCCGCAGGGGACGCTGGCGGAGCGGTTGCGCGCGGGGGGCGCGGGGATCCCGGGGTTCTACACGCGCACGGGGTTCGGCACGAAGCTGACCGAGGGCAAGGAGACGAAAAGCTTCGACGGCAAGGAATACGTGCTGGAGCCGGGGATCACGGCCGACGTGTCGTTAGTCAAGGCGTGGAAGGGCGATAAGTCCGGCAACCTTATCTATCGCAAAACATCGCGGAATTTTAACCCGATGATCGCGACCTGCGGGAAGGTGTGCGTGGCGGAGGTGGAGGAGCTGGTGGAAGTGGGCGAGCTCGATCCTGACCAGGTCCATACGCCCGGTATCTACGTGGATCGGATCATCCAGGGTTCCAGCTATGAGAAGCGGATCGAGTTTCGAACGGTGCAGGATGCCGCAGTTGCTAAGTCAGGCGGAGGTGTTCGCGATTTGCTGGCGAAACGTGCGGCGCAGGAGTTGCGCGAAGGCTACTACGTCAATCTGGGCATAGGTATACCTACGTCAGTAGCTAACTACATTCCGGAAGGGATGAACGTCACGCTGCAATCGGAGAACGGTTTGTTAGGTATCGGGCCGTTTCCGCAGCCGGGCGAGGAAGATCCCGACTTAATTAACGCCGGGAAGCAGACGATCACGACAATGCCGGGCTCGGCCTTCTTCTCCAGCGCGGATTCGTTCGCGCAGATTCGCGGCGGGCACATTGACTTAGCTATTCTCGGCGCCTTTGAAGTGACGGACAGCGGTGACATCGCGAACTGGATGATCCCGGGCAAGATGGTCAAAGGTCCCGGCGGCGCGATGGACTTAGTCGCGGGCGTGAAGCGCGTGGTCGCGGTGATGGAGCACACGTCGAAGGATGGCACGCCAAAGATCCTGAAGGAATGCACCCTGCCGATCACCGGCAAAGCAGTCGTTAACCTCATCATCACCGAGCTCGCGGTCTTTGAGGTGAAGGATGGCGGCGGATTGGTGCTGACGGAGCTGCTGTCGGACGCGAGCGTGGATGATATCCGCGCCAAGACGGGCGCGCCGTTTGATGTGGAACTGAAGGAAGGAAGTTAGCCTTCCACGCTGACTCGGCAGGCCTGCATTTTGCCTGCCGGGTTTGTTCGACAGGCTGGAAGCCCGTCGGCCGAGTCAGGCAGGATGCCTGACTTCCGCGTAGTCAAAGTACAAACCGTAATGAGATGCGCATCCAGGGTTAAACTCGCGCCTACAATTTGGACACGTTGACGCGCAAGCGAGATATTCGCGCACCGTAAGTTGATGCCCGCAGCCGCCGCACAAGACTGCGCGTGCGTCCCGTTCTTCCTTTGACCAGGTTTCGGCGGGATGTCCGGCAAGTTCAGCGTGGCACTGGTGGCAGGGATACCAATTCCCGCAGCACCTGAACCTAACTGCGATGATGTCTCGTTCACCGCCGTAATGAGCGCAGCGCGTTTCGTGATCCATGGCTACGCCGCGGACGTTAACTCCGTGGATCTTCACTTCAGTTACGTCGCGTTCGCGGACAAAGCAGCACGAGAAGCGACGCGAAAATAAGGCACGCACTCATGAAGATGAATCCCGCATCGAACGACCCGGTGCGCTGACTGAGCGTACCGATCAACTTCGGACCGAAGAAGCCGCCGATGCTGGCGATGCAGTTGATGAAGCCGATCGCGGCGGCCGCGGCGGACGCGCTGAGAAACGTCGTCGGCAAAGACCAGAACGCGGGCAGATGGGCGCTCGTCCCGAAGCCGACAAGGCTGAAGGTGAGGATGAGGATGGCATTCGAGTGAGGCAGGAAGAACCATGCGATGAGCGCGGCGGCCGCGGTTAACTGCGGGATCGCGAAGTGCCACCGCCGCTCGCCCGTCCGATCGGAGTTCCACCCGAAGAGCAGCATGCCGAACAGGCCAGCGACGAACGGGACCGAGCTGATCAGGCCGATGCCTTGGATGTCCGTCCATCCAGTGATGCGCTGCAGCATGGTCGGCATCCAAAACCAGAACGCATAACCGCCCGCATAGCAGAAGAGCAGCGCGATCGTCAGCAGCACGACAGGCCAGCTTCGAACGGCTTGCCAGGTTGAAATCTGGTTGCGCGCGGTGTTGGCCTGCCGCTCTTCCGCGAGGTTGGCGGTGAGCCAATCGCGCTCGTCGGATCGCAGCCATGCCGCGTCCTTCGGCTGGTCCGGCAGCACGAACAGAGTCGCGATTCCGAGGAGGATCGCGGGCACGCCTTCGAGCACGAAGAGCCATCGCCATCCGGGAACGCTGAACCATTGAACACCCAGGATGAGACCGGCCAGGGGCCCGCCGATGATTGCCGCCACCGGAATGGCGGACGTGAACCGCGCGACCGCCTTTGCGCGGTCCTGATAAATGAACCAGCGAGAAAGGTAGACGATCATCCCGGGGAAAAATGCCGCCTCCGCTGCGCCGAGCAGCAGGCGGGCGCCGTAGAGCTCGAGAGGAGTGCGCACGAACGCCGTCAGTGCGGTCAACGCACCCCACGCGATCAGGGTTGATGCGAGCAACAGCCTGGCGCTCCAGCGTTCGACAAGCAACGCGCCGGGAATCTGCAGGGCGAGATAGCCGATGAAGAATATGCCGCTGGCGGTGCCGAAGACCTCGTCCGTCAGGCGCAGGTCGCCTTTCATGCCGAAGGCGGCGTAAGCGATGTTCGTGCGGTCGAGGTAGTTCGCGAGGTAGAGGAGAAAGAGGAACGGCAGGAGCCGCCACGCGATGCGACTGCGCGCGCTCGCACGGGTGTCCGGCCGTAAAGTCATTTCCGTGCTGTAGCGTCCACTGTCCTCCGCGGACTTCTTGAACTTGCCGCGCTCACGTCCGTGCGCTGAGACAGCGCACGCTATAGCGTTCCCTAGACCATCGGGCGAAAACGCCCGACCACTTCCTGCAGGCACTCGCAGATCTGGCCTAACGAGCAGACTTCCGATGCTTCCATCAGCGCCGGGAAGCAGTTCTCGTCTGTCTCGACGATCTCCGCGAGTCGGCTGAGTGCTTGCTCGGCTTTGCGCGCGTTCTTCGCCTTGAACTTCTTCAGACGATCGACCTGCAACTGCTGCCGCTCGCGCGGCGTACGTGCGAGCTCGAACTCGGGCATCGCTTCGTCCGCGCTGCGGTATTTGTTTAGCGCAACGATGGGACGCGTGCCGTCGTAGATCTGCTGCTCGTAGCGGTGCGCGGCGTTCTGGATCTGGCTGCGCTGATAACGATTTTCGACCGCGCCCATGACGCCGCCGAGTCGCTCGATCTCGCGGAACTCTTCGAGAATCGCAGCTTCAACGGCGCGCTCGACCGCTTTCATGCCGGGCGAACCGCTCAGCATGTTCATGGTGTGCTTAAACATGCCCGACTCCTCGAGCAGGATGGCCTGACCGTGCGCGGCGAGGCGGATCCACTCCTCGCTCGGCGTGGTGAATGGCTCATCGGCGCTGTTCGAATGGCAGGAGTTCGTGCCGTTCATGTAAGCGAGCACGAGCTCCGCCGCGGTGCGTGTGAGATTGTTTTTAAACTCCGCCGCGACTAGCGAGCGACCGCTCGTTTGCGTGTGCACCTTAAACATCTGCGCCTTCTTGCCGGCGCCGAATGCGTCGCGCATTCCGATCGCCCAGATGCGCCGCGAGACGCGGGTGAGCGCGATGTATTCGACGTCCAATCCGCAATCGAGGAAGAACGACAAACGCGGACCGAACTCATCCACATGCATGCCGCGGTCGGCCATCATTTCGGCGTAAGCAAAGCCGTTCGAAAGCGTGTAGGCCGCTTGCTGCACCGGCGTCGAACCGGCTTCGCCGATGTGATAGCCGCTGATCGAAACCGGATACCAGCGCGGCATGTTCTTCGTCGTCCATTCCATCATATCTCCGAGGAACCGAAGCGAAGCCTCGACCGGGAAGATGGTTTCGTTCTGCGCCTGAACTTCCTTGAAAATGTCGGCCTGAATGGTGCCGCGGAGTTTCGGCACGACGTCATCGCCGAAGCGCCGTTTCGCCGCCGCGATATACATTGCCATCATGATCGGCGCCGGGCCGCTGATCGTCATCGAGGCGGAGAAATCGGGCGAGCCGAGATCGAAGCCGTCGTACAGGCGAACCACGTCTTCGACCGTGTCGATCGCCACGCCGCCTTCGCCGATTTTGCCGAAGACGCCGTCGGCGTCGGAGTCGATGCCGTAGAGCGTCGGACCGTCGAACGCGGTGCTGAGCCGCTTCG